>JAHHSQ010000029.1 GCA_020025135.1 Pectinatus sp. | reverse complement strand
TTCATCGTCTTGATGGTAGTTAAAACATAGATTTTTTAGTTCTATACTCATGATGGTAGTCCAATCTTTTTTCTCCTATTATAATGGTTTTTTAATAAAAAAAATAGCCTTTTTAGTTTACATATAATAATTATTATATGATATAGCATGGCTTTTTGTATATATAAGTGCTTTTGTCGTAGATATTTAGATGATATATACTAAAAAAATATATTTATGATAAAAAATGTGATATAATGTATAAATAATTCCAAATTATCTATCGCTTTCACCGCCAAAATTTTGGCAGGCATATATAAATTTATCTTAATAGAGAGAGGAAGAAAACATTTGAGTATTAAGAAGAAGTTTTTTGCTTTAGCCGGTGTTGTTGGATTTATTATGGTAGTGGTATCTTGTATAGGGTACTATATAGCTTATACCAATTTATCGAAGAGTGTAGATATGGCTATAGCCTCTACTACTAGAGCAGAAGGGGCAGGAGTAAATGCTTGGATTACTAGCAAATCGGAGGTCGCTAAAGCCACTGCAAACTTATTGACTAATTTAAATGGACAGGTAAATTTTCCACAATTACATAGTGTCTTAGGAATGGCTTCTAATGACAAAGATATTTTAGATGTTACTATGGGAAATAATGGTGGTTTTGTAATGTCTTGGCAGGATGGTAATGATACAGGTATTTTTGATCCACGTCCACGCCCATGGTATCAAATGGTTAAAAAAACTAATAAGATATTTTATACAAATGTATATAATACTTTTTTAAAGGATGGACGCAATATAAAAGTAGTTTCTGTAGCTGCACCATTTTATAAAGATAATAAATTTGAAGGGGCTGTTTGTGTAGATATTGCTTTGAATGTGTTAGAAAAACAGGTAGCAAAGTTAAAATATAATGGCTACGGCAATGGATATATTTTACAGCGTAATGGAGAAATTTTGGCTACTTCTGATAATACAATTAAGGTAAAAAATGTTACAGAAGATCCTACATTGAATGCTAATTTTCAAGAAATGTTGCAAAATAAGAATGGCTATTTCATGTTAGATAATAAAGGTACGGAAGAGGTTTTATCTTACATGACTTTACCGACAACGGGATGGATAGTCTTGTTGTCTGTTCCATCTAAGGTTGTTTTTGCGCACATTAGAAATTTGCAGATAACTTATATCAGTATGGCTATTGTTGGAATTATTATTATTGTGCTCTCCTGTTTGCAGTTCTCCAACAAAATTGTACGCATTATTATGAATTTGAAAAAATCTGCTGACGAAATTGCTAAAGGTAATTTGCGTGTAGCTGATGTACCGTTAGAATCACAGGATGAATTGGGAGATTTGACCATTGCTATTAATACAATGAAGAGTAACGTCAAAGAATTGATTACGAAAATGTCGATGACGGCAGAGCAAGTGGCAGCTTCTTCGCAAGAACTTACTGCTAGTGCGCAGCAATCAGCAGAGGCTTCTAATCACGTGGCTTCAACGGTTAACGATGTCGTTAATGGTATGTCTGACCAAATGAATAATATTGAAGAAGCGAAAAGAGATGTGGAAAGAGTTTCTTCCGATATGCAAAGTGTAGCGGTTAAAACGAAAAAAATTGCTGATTCTTCTAATGAAACGGCATTGGCAGCTAGCAAAGGCGAAGAATTGATGAAACAAGCGGTTGTCAAAATGGGAAATATTGAAACCAGTGTGATGGATTCTTCGGATGTAGTGCAGAAATTGGGAGAAAATTCCCAACAGATTGGACAGATTGTTGATACTATCGCAGCAATTGCTGACCAGACTAACTTACTTGCTTTAAATGCCGCTATTGAAGCTGCTCGTGCTGGTGAACACGGTAAAGGCTTTGCTGTTGTAGCAGAAGAAGTTCGTAAGTTGGCTGCGGAATCGCAGAACTCGGCGGAAGAAATTAAAAATCGTATTAATCTCATACAAACTGATACGGCTAGAGCCGTTAAGGCTATGCAGGACGGCACAGTAGAAGTACAATCTGGTACGGAAGCAATTCGCAATGTGGGAACTCAGTTCACTTCTATTATGCAAATGGTCAACGATATTAAAGACCAGATGGACAATATCAATGTATCGGTTCAGTCTGTTTCCGAGGGAGCAGAAAATATTGTAAAAGCGGTTAACTCCATCGATGAAGTGAGCAGAAGAGCCGTAGAGCAAACACAAAGCATTTCGGCAGCAACGGAAGAACAATCTGCTTCTACGGAAGAAATTGCCTCTGCTTCTAATTCTTTGGCCACTATGTCTACTGAATTAAAGGAAGCCACAGATAGATTCCAAGTATAATAGAGATTTATAGTAGCCATTGAGCATCTGTTTGTTTTTTAGTGAGGCGAGAAATTTCTCGCCTCACTTTAATTATTGGGTGGAAAAAATTGTAAACTTGTATTCATAAAAATAACCGCTCCTATTCTTTTTAAGATATAGGAGCGGTTATTTTTATTTTAATATGAATAATTATTTTTGTTCAAAAGTATGAGGTTTTAACATTTGCTGAGGGTCTAAAATAGCATCGATTTCTGTTTCCGTAAGGTATTTTCTTTCCAAGCAGATATCACGTACTGATTTGCCCGTATTTAAGGCTTCTTTGGCGATACTAGCCGATTTTTCATAACCTAGATAGGGGTTAAAAGCAGTGACAATGCCGACTGAATTGAGGACAGCAGCACGACAAATATCCGGATTGGCAGTTAAATGATGGATAGCTTTGTCTGCTAGAGTATTGATACCATTTTCTAAGATACAGAGGGAATCTAAAAGGGCGGCTGCGATGCCAGGTTCAAAGGCATTAAGTTCAAATTCACCGTGTTCAGAACAGAGCGTGATAGCGACATCATTGCCGATAACTTGATAACAAATTTCGCCGACGACTTCTGGGATGACAGGATTTACTTTACCAGGCATGATGGAACTACCAGGTTGCATTTTGGGGAGATTGATTTCCCCTAAACCACAACGTGGACCAGAATTCATCAAGCGTAAATCATTGGCGATTTTGGCAATACGGACAGCAACTGTGTGTAAGACACCACTGACCAAAGTGAAATCTGCTGTATCTTGGGTGGCAGCAATAAAATCTTCAGCCTGTTCAAATGGTTCACCTGTGATATTTACGAGGTGTTTTTGGACAGCTTTTTTATAATCTGGGTGACAGTTGATGCCGGTGCCGATAGCTGTGGCTCCCATATTTAAAACTAACATAGCATGAGAAGCGGTCTTTAATTGCTGGATGGAAGAGGCAATTTGATTGGCGAAGGCGGTAAAAGTATTTCCCAAGGTTGTAGGAACAGCATCTTCTAATTCCGTGCGTCCCATCTTGATATGGTCTTTAAAAGCAGTGCCTTTTTGTCTTAATTCTTCTTGTAAGTGGGTTAAAGCAGTGAGGACATCTTGTAATTTATGATAGGCGGCTACCTTAATTGTGCTAGGGTAAACGTCATTGGTCGATTGGCCGAGATTGACATGGTCATTAGGATGAACAAAGGTATATTCGCCCTTTTTGTGGCCGAGAGATTCTAGCGCAATGTTGGCGATGACTTCGTTGGCATTCATATTGGTACTAGTCCCAGCACCACCTTGCATCATATCTACAACGAATTGTTCATGAAATTCACCAGCGATAATGCGGTCACATGCTTGGCAAATGGCGTCAGCAACATCTGCTGATAACATACCAACTTCTTTATTGGCAGCGGCAGCAGCTTTTTTGATTTGTGCTAATGCCACGATAAAGAAAGGATAATCAGACAATTTTAATTTGCTAATCTGAAAGTTTTCCAGCGCGCGACAAGTTTGGATGCCGTAATAAACATCATCTGGAATTTCTCTTTCGCCAATAAAATCATGTTCTTTTCTCAAGATATACACCTCTTTAATTTAATTTCATCTATCATAACACAAATTGCAATAAAATAAAAATTCTTCTGAATATTAATACAAAATTATGCTGATGGGGAAAGTGGTTTGAAGAGAAGATATATGGTAAAATATATTAGGAATTGTCTTTGTGTTGTTAGCAGCTTATGTCGGAGGTTTTTGCCGATGAATGTGGCAAATAAGGACGAATAGGCGTGAGTATCCTGCTGGAGAAAGTTTATCTTTGCTTTCAGGGAGGGTATATTTTGGTATTAAAAAAGAAATTGTAAAGGAAATGAAAAAATGGATAATGTTTATTTGAAAAAATTGGCAAATGAATTGCGAAAAAACATTGTGACAGCTACTTACCATGCCCATTCTGGCCATCCTGGTGGTTCTCTTTCGGCTGCTGATATTTTGACGTATTTGTATTTTGAAGAAATGAATATCAATCCGGACAAACCGCGCTGGATAAATCGTGATAGGTTCGTACTCTCTAAGGGACATGCTGCTCCTGCGTTGTATTCTGTGCTCGCGATGAAGGGATATTTTCCGGTAGATGATTTAAAAACCTTGCGCCATATTGATTCTTATTTACAGGGGCATCCTGATATGAAGCATACGCCGGGGGTAGATATGTCCACCGGTTCTCTCGGTCAAGGATTTTCTGCTGCCGTTGGAATGGCTTTAGCTACTTATAAGGCGGATGTACATTATCGCGTTTATGCGCTTTTGGGTGACGGTGAGTTACAGGAAGGACAAATCTGGGAAGCAGCGATGTTTGCCGGCAGTCATAAAATTAGTAATCTAACTGTAATTGTTGATAATAATAATTTACAAATAGACGGCAAAGTTAGTGATATTTGCTCTCCTTATCCTATCGCAGAAAAATTTGCAGCGTTTAATTTTCATACTGTGGAAGTCAATGCGCATGATTTTGATGAATTGCGCACTGCTTTTAAAGAAGCTCGGCAATGGACAGAAAAAGGGATGCCAACAGCTATTATTGCTCATAGTGTGAAGGGCAAGGGTATTTCTTTCATGGAAAATCAGGTTGGTTGGCATGGAAAAGCACCAAATGAAGAAGAATATAAGCAGGCTTTGGCCGAATTAGCTGCCGCTAGAAAGGAAATAAAATAATGGAAAAAAAGATAGCAACTAGAGAAAGTTATGGTCATGCTTTAGTAGATTTATATCAGGAACATAAAGATATTATCGTTTTAGATGCTGATTTAGCGAATGCTACTAAAACGGCCATCTTTAAAAAAGCCCATCCAGAACGCCATGTCGACTGTGGCATTGCCGAAGGTAATATGATGGGCATTGCGGCTGGTTTAGCTTCAGTGGGGCTGGTGCCATTTGTTAGTACTTTTGCCATGTTTGCAGCGGGGAGAGCTTTTGAGCAGGTGAGAAATTCCATTGCTTATCCGTGCCTAAATGTCAAAATAGGAGCGACTCATGCTGGTATATCTGTAGGTGAGGATGGGGCAAGTCATCAGTGTAATGAAGATATTGCGCTAATGCGCAGTATTCCGAATATGACTATTATTAGTCCCGCTGACGATGTTGAAGCAAGATTTGCGGTACAGGCAGCATATAATCATAAAGGGCCAGTTTACATGCGTTTTGGTCGCTCGGCAGTGCCCATTATAAATACCAATGCCGATTATAAATTCGAATTGGGCAAAGGTATTGTTCTTCGTGATGGTAAAGATATAACCTTAGTATCTACGGGAATTTGCGTCAGTAACAGTTTACTGGCAGCTGATATCTTGGCTGAAAAAGGTATTTCGGCAGCAGTAATCAATATTCACACTATTAAACCTATTGATACAGTGTTACTTCGTCAGTATGCAGAGAAAACAGGTTTAATAGTTACCGTAGAAGAACATTCTATTTTGGGTGGCTTAGGCGGAGCCGTAGCGGAAGAATTGAGTGAAATTTATCCAGTGCCAGTAAAGAGAATTGGCGTAGAAGACGTCTTTGGTCATTCTGGACCAGCGGCCCAGCTTCTGCAAGAATTTGGTTTAGATGCCACAGGTATTGCCAGTAAGGTGGAAGCCTTTTATCAAGAAAGGAAAAGAAAATGACATATTGTCAATTGCAAAACGGCAGTGATGTGCGAGGGGTAGCCATTGCTACGGACAAAGAAAAGGTAAATTTGACGCCCGATGGCGTAAATGATATTGTACAGGCTTATGTATGTTGGTTGGCAAAGGAAAAAAAATTACCATTAGAAAAATTACGCATATCTGTTGGTCATGATTCACGTTTATCGGCAGAAGCACTAAAAAATGGTGCTTTAGCAGCTATTACTGGTTTAGGAGCGCAGGCGATTGATTGCCATTTAGCGACTACTCCAGCGATGTTTTTTTCTTTGATTTTACCAGAAATGCAGTGTGATGGGGCGATAATGCTCACTGCCAGCCATTTGCCATTTAATCGCAATGGACTCAAGTTCTTTACGGTAGAAGGTGGTATGGAAAAGGCGACACTGAAAACCATTTTACAAATGGCTGATAAAAATACCCCTTGTCAAAAGCAAGAAAAGTTGATTAGTGAATACAATCTCATGGATTTATATGCCAAAATGTTGCGCGAGAAGATAAAAAGCGCTTGTGCAAATGGAGATAAACCGCTTCACGATTTGCATATTGTCGTCGATGCTGGTAATGGGGCGAGTGGTTTCTTTGCCAAATCAGTATTAAAGCCGTTGGGAGCAGATATTGGTGGTAGCCAATATTTAGAACCAGATGGACATTTTCCTAATCATATTCCTAACCCAGAGGATAAAGGGGCTATTCATGCCTTAAAGGAAGCAGTTTTGACTAATGATGCGGATTTAGGCATTATTTTTGATACTGATGGTGACCGGATGGCCACTGTTTTGGATGATGGGCTAGAAGTCAATCGCAATCGTTTGATTGCGCTGATAGCTGCTATCTTGGCGCCAGAATATCCACATTCAACTATTGTAACAGATTCAGTTACCAATGATGGTTTGACGGAGTTTTTGGAAAAAGAATTAGGATTAAAGCATTTTCGCTATAAGCGCGGTTATAAAAATGTTATAAATAAGTGCCGTGAATTAAATGCAGCGGGAGAAATTTCGCCGTTGGCAATTGAGACAAGTGGACATGGTGCTTTGAAAGAAAATTATTACCTCGATGATGGTGCATATCTAGCTGTTCGTTTGATTATCGCAGCAGCAGCTAGAAAAGCGAAGGGAGAACATTTGCAAGACCTCATCAGTCGTTTACCAGTGGGAACTGTGGAGGCTGAGTACCGTATACCGCTTAAAGGAGAAAACTTTGCTGTGTATGGAGAAAGCGTTTTGCGTGCTTTTGCTCGGCAAATGGAGGCTCTGGGGCATGAGATTGTTACACCCTCTTATGAAGGTGTACGCGTCGCATTTAGGGGTGATATTACCGGCTGGTTGCTTTTGCGTCAGTCGTTACATGACCCAGTAATGCCTTTAAATATTGAAGGAAAAAGACAGGCTGATTGCGAGGCAATTTTAGCTCAGGCCAAAGCGGTTTTAGTAGGTTTCACGAGATTAGATACGACAGTATTGTCATAATAGATTTTACAGAAAGTGCATCCATAGGATGCACTTTCTTATCGAGGTAGGTGAAAATATGGCTATAGAAATTAGCGATGTATCATACACATATATGCCACACACACCGTATGAAAAGACTGCTTTAAGTAATATAAATATATCATTTCCAGAAAATGCTTTTATAGCTATTGCTGGCCATACTGGTTCTGGAAAATCTACGCTTATGCAACATATTAGTGGATTGTTAAAACCAACAAAGGGAAAGGTATTAGTAGACGGTATTGACTGGCAGGATAAAAAACAGCGACAGCTGTTAAGAGGTCGCGTCGGCATGGTTTTTCAATATCCAGAGCAACAATTATTTGAAGAAACCGTTTATAATGATATCGCTTTTGGGCCACGTAATTTTGCAATTCCTGAAAATGAAATTGCCGAGCGCGTGCAAATGGCGATGCGCTTTGTCGGTTTAGATTATGCTACTTACAAAGATGAAGCCCCTTTTTTGCTCAGTGGTGGGCAGATGCGCAAGGTGGCGATTGCCGGTATCGTGGCTTTAAGACCTAAATACTTGGTATTAGATGAGCCGACAGCGGGGCTAGACCCACAAGCAAAACGGGAACTTTTAGGCAATATAAAAAAATGGCATGAAAAAGAAAAATGTACCGTCATTATTGTTTCTCATAATATGGATGACATCATTTCTTTGGCAGAGCGCGTTATTATCTTGGGAAAGGGCGAGGTATTGGCCGATGGCGTGCCTGAAGAAATACTTTTAAATAAAGTAATTTTAGAAAAAGCAGGTTTAAAAATGCCTCAATTATCGCAAATTTTATTGAAATTAAGTGAGGCTGGCATTCCCATAAATATCCATCAGACTGATGTACAAAAAGCGGCCATGGACATAGCTAATGCGTGGAAGAAGGTGGGTAAAAATGATTAATGATATTATGATTGGCCAGTATTTTCCTGGCACATCAATTTTGCATAAAATTGACGCTCGTGTGAAGATGTTGTTCTTAGTGGTAGCTATCGTGGCTATTTTTCTCTGTAATAGTGTTGTCAATTACATTGTGCTCAGCACCTTCGTTACTTTGCTATTATTTATCTCTCATATTCCCATGCGACTTTATATGAAGGCCAGTCGTCCGATGTTGATATTGATTTTTTTTACCTTTTTAATTCATATCTGTACAGGTACGGGAAAAGTGCTTTGGCAATTTTGGTTTTTAAATATCACCAAAGAGGGGATTGTAGACGGCTTTTTAGTTGGGTTAAGGTTGTTTCTACTTGTGCAACTTACCTCCTTGTTGACGTTTACTACGCCACCTTTAGAATTAACCACTGCTTTGGAACGGATTTTGGAGCCATTTAAAAAGATTGGAATACCGACCCATGAGTTTGCTATGATTATGACTATTGCCCTGCGCTTTATTCCAACTCTCTTGACGGAAACCGATAAAATTATCAAGGCTCAAAAATCGCGGGGAGCGGATTTTACTACGGGCAGTATTGGCAAGCGTTTGGGGTATATCATGCCTATTTTGGTGCCCCTTTTCGTCAGTGCCTTTCGGCGAGCAGACGAGCTAGCCATAGCGATGGAAGCCCGCTGTTATCACGGTGACTCTGGGCGCACCCGCTTGCGCGAGATGCATTTGGCCCAGCGCGATTATGGAAGCTTGGCACTTTTAGTATTTTTAACAGCGCTTTTTGTCATTGGTAATAATATTTTACCGTTGCCACCATTGATGTGAATTCTAGTTATAATTGGTGAACACGAGAAATAACCTTGTTATCAACAAAAAAGAAAAATTTTAGATAGAAAGCTAGCTATATGTTTATTTAAAGTCTTATAATATAGGTAAGTACTATGATAATATATCGATAATAAAGATAGGAGTGATTTTGAGAGAGAATTATGCGCACGGAACATAAAGCGATGATGAAAAAACGTAAAGAAAATATTTGCCTACAAGTGGCATATGATGGAACGGCATACCATGGTTTTCAGCGCCAAAAAAATTGCCTGGCCATTCAAAATGTCTTAGAGGAAGTCTTGAGTGATGCTTTAGGAGAAACGATTGAAATTGCTGGGGCGAGTAGAACAGATGCGGGTGTGCATGCTCGCTGTCAAGTGGTGAATTTTTTTACTGACACCAGTATTCCCGTGGAACGTTTACCGAAAGCTTTAAATAAAAAATTGCCGCCTGATATTGTCATCACGGCGGCAAAAATTGTCGATAGAGAATTCAGTGCTTTACACAGCACAGTTCGTAAAACTTATAAATATAAAGTGTATAACAATGTTGTCCCTAATCCCTTTTTGCGCTCTTACAGTTGGCATTATCCGTATCACTTAGATTTTGCCAAGATGCAGGCAGCAATGTCTGTTTTAGTAGGAAAACACGATTTTACTTCATTTAAATCATCAGGGGGAGCTGAGATGCGAAGTAGTGTGCGTACTATCACTTGCGCGCAATGCGAGCGTTGTAGCGATGATATTTTTTTGTTCACTATCAGTGGCGATGGTTTCCTCTATCGCATGGTGCGGAATATTGTGGGAACAGTGGTAACTGTCGGTAACAATCGCATGTCTTTAGAACGTTTGCGAGAGGTGCTTCTAGCGAAAGATAGACGCTTGGCGGGAAAAACGGCTCCCGCTCAAGGACTCATTTTATGGGATGTGCAATATTAGCGAAAGAATTTCTTGAAGCGTTGATAGAAAGTGTCTTTTCCTTTTAGCTCTAAGAAAGGGACATCTTTCCCCAATAAGCGGTCAGCAATGTTTTGAATGGCCCGGCCAGCTAATGAGGAGTGATTGTCGATGACGGCTTGACCGCGGTTAGTAGCACTGATGATTGTTTCATCATCGGGAATTTCGCCGATGATAGGCACTCCTAAAATTTCTTGGATATCATCAATATCTAGCATATCGCCGTCCATTACCATCTGAGGGCGAATGCGATTGATGATGAGTTTTGTATTTTGAATATCAGCACGATATAGTTCGCCGATGATTTTGTCCGCATCCCTAAGGGCAGCCATCTCAGGCATAGTTACAACTAAAGCCGTGTCAGCAGCGGCGATAGCCGTTTTAAAGCCTTGCTCTATACCAGCTGGACAATCAATTATTATGTAATCAAAAAAATTTTCCAATATCTTGCACAATTCTACTAAAATCTCGCCTGAAACGGCAGATTTATCGTGCTTTTGTGAAGTAGGAATGAGAGATAATTTATCGTAAACAGGATGTTTTAAGATTACATCTGCAGGAGCACATTTTTTTTCTACTATATCGACTAGGGTGTAACGAATGTGGTTTTCTAATCCGAGGACCAAATCGAGATTGCGAAGTCCGGTATCAGTATCGATTAATACTGTTTTTTTGCCAGCCTTGGCTAGACAGGCACCTAAATTAGCTGTTAAAGTGGTTTTTCCCACTCCACCTTTTCCGGAAGTGACAACAATGATTTTATTCAAGGTAATTCTCCTAAGAGTATGATATATTGCTTTTATTATAGCATAAAATGTGGCAAAATAAGTGTAGCTAGCGAGAAAGAAAATATTTATTGAGGTGTAAAGAAATGTGGAAGCTAGGCGTAGATATAGGTTCAACTACGATAAAGTTTGTTTTGCTGGATGAAAATAATGTCATTCAGGTCAAACACTATCAACGGCATTTTTCTGAGATACGAGAAGCCATGCTTAAAGCAGCAAAGTTATTGCAACCATATCTTCAGAATAGAAAATTTCTCTGTACTTTGACTGGTTCTGCCGGTATGGGGTTGGCAGATGCTATGGAGATAGCTTTTGTGCAGGAAGTAATTGCTTGTACGAAGGCAATTAAAGCTTGGAATCCGCATACGGATGTAATAATAGAACTAGGTGGCGAAGATGCCAAACTAACTTATTTGGGAACGGCGCCAGAGCAGAGGATGAATGGTGTTTGTGCTGGTGGCACGGGTTCTTTTATCGACCATATGGCGGCTTTACTACACACTGACGCCAAGGGGTTAAACGATTTAGCCGCTTCAGGGACGCAAATGTATACCATTGCTTCGCGCTGTGGCGTTTTTGCTAAAACCGATGTGCAGGCATTAATCAATGACGGTGTTTCTAAGGAAAATATTGCCCTTTCTATTTTACAGGCAGTGGTCAACCAAACAATTAGCAATTTGGCACAGGGGCGTCCCATTAAAGGCAATATTGCGTTTTTAGGGGGACCGCTTTATTTTTTGCCGGTCTTAAAGGAAAGATTTATTGAAACGCTTCAGTTGGCTCCGGAAAATGTAGAAAATACACCAGAAGCTTGTTACTTTGTGGCCATGGGAGCCGCTATTTGTCCAGAGGCGACAGCGCTTACCTATGCCGATTTTATAAATAGAATAGAGACTGCAGAAACAGATAAAAATGCTATCAACAAATTGCCATTTGTTCTTTTTGCTGATGAGGAAGCATATCGTGCTTTTCAGAAAAGACACGCGCAAGCAAAAGTGCAATGGGGTGATTTAGCTAATTACCGAGGTGGCATTGACGTAGGCATTGATGCTGGTTCGACGACGACAAAATTGGTAGCTATTGGTTCAAATAAAGAAATCCTTTACACTTATTATGGCAGTAATAAAGGTGAGCCCTTGCAAACGGCCATTCAGGCTATCAAGGAATTGTACGCTCAAATGCCTAAAGAGGCTTATTTGCATTGCGTAGGGACAACAGGTTATGGGGAATTTATCGTCAAACAGGCCCTTCATGCTGATTTTGGGGAAGTTGAAACATTCGCGCATCTTAAGGCAGCAGAGGATTTTTGTCCAGATGTTAGTTGCGTATTGGATATTGGCGGACAGGATATGAAGTGTTTCTTTGTCCAAGATGGGCAAATTTCGCAAATTATTCTCAATGAGGCTTGTTCAGCTGGATGTGGTTCTTTTATTCAAAATTTTTCTCAAGGTTTATCGCTTCCGGTCAGGGAGTTTGCTCAAAAGGGTTTATTAGCTTCTAAACCAGTAGATTTGGGAACACGTTGTACTGTTTTTATGAATTCTCGCGTCAAGCAAGCCCAAAAAGATGGTGTCGGTGTTTCTGATATTTCTGCCGGCATTGCCATTTCTGTAATCAAAAATGCCTTGTTTAAAGTCATGCAAATTAAGGATATGCAGAAGTTAGGTGAACATATCGTTGTACAGGGCGGAACATTTTACAATGATGCCGTACTGCGGGCTATGGAACTCTTGACAGGAAAAGAAGTCATTCGTCCAGAAATTGCTGGTCTTATGGGAGCCTATGGAGTGGCCCTTTTAGCTACTCAGGAAAAGAGAGAAAAAAGTGGCTTACTTTCTCCAGAACTTTTGGATAATTTTCAAATTAAATCACGTTCTTATCACTGTCACGGTTGCGGTAATAAATGCCTTGTGACCATGCAAACTTTTCCAGATGGCAATCGCTATTTTATCGGCAATCGCTGTGAACGTGGTGCGGGTAAAGAAATAAAAGTGGAAGAAAAAGCTCCTAACTTGTATGCATATCAATATGCGCGCTTATTTGATTACTATAAACCGCTTGTTGATGCTCCGAGAGGCAAAATTGGGATACCGCGCGTTCTCAATATGTATGAAGATTATCCATTTTGGTTTACCTTTTTCACTGAGTTAGGCTTTAGTGTCGTTTTATCTGACCAATCTTCAGCAAAAATGTATTATGATGGCATGGCGACGATACCATCTGATTCTCTGTGTTATCCCGCCAAATTGGTGCATGGCCATATTATGAATTTATTGAGAAAAGGGATTAAGCGTATTTTTTATCCGTGTATTCCCAATAATATGAAAGATACCACTGGTGAAGCGGATAATAATTTTAATTGCCCGATTGTAGGGTCTTATGCCGAAAATATCCGGGCTAATATGAAAATTTTGCAGGAAGAAAATGTTGAACTTTTAGAACCCTTTTTGCCACCATATTCGCCTAAGCACATGAAAAAGCGCTTGTATGAGGCCTTGCACGATACTTTGCAACTTGATAAAAGTGAGATAGATAAGGCAGTGGATAAAGCTTATGCTGAGGAAGCAAATTATAAGCGAGAAATTTCTCAATATGGGCAAAAAATTGTGGCTGAAATTCGGGATAATCATATGCCAGCCATCGTGTTATGCGGAAGACCTTATCATTTAGACCCAGAAATTAATCACGGTATTCCAGAAATGATTCAAAATTACGGCATTGCTGTCATTTCAGAAGATGCCTTGGTGGATATACCGGTGCGAGATAAAAAATTATTTGTCATTAATCAGTGGAGCTTTCATGCTCGCCTCTATCATGCGGCGCATTTCGTGGTAGAAAATCCACAATTTAATCTTATTCATTTGAGTTCCTTTGGTTGTGGCTTAGATGCCATTACCTCTACTCAGACCAGAGATATTTTAGAACGTGGTAAATGCGTTTACACCCTTATTAAGCTCGATGAAGTAAATAATTTGGGGGCAGCTCGCATTCGTTTACGCTCTTTGATGGCGGCTTGGAAATACGGTATGAAGCAGGGAACTACTGACCCTTTGCCTTTACCACCACGCCCAGTTTATACAGAAGAATGTAGGGAAAAACACACGATTATCGTTCCGCAGTTGGCACCTTTGCATTTTGCGGTTATTGAAAAAATCTTACAGCATCATAATTATGATGTGCATATCTTGGCGCAACCAAAACATCACGATGTGGATGAGGGCTTGCAATATGTTCATAATGATATGTGTTATCCAGCCATCATCGTCATTGGACAAGTAATTGATGCCTTTAAGAGCGGAAAATATTCACCAGATAAAACCTCGGTCATGCTCTTTCAAACTTGTGGTGCCTGTCGAGCAACTAATTACCTCAGCATGATGCGCCGTGCTTTGCGTGAAGCTGGTTTTCCGCAAGTTCCCGTATTTGCCTGTATGGGGCTGGATACTGATGCCTTTAAATTGCCCGAAAGTTTATATCTTGATGTTATGAAGGGCATGGTTTATGGTGATTTGTTGCAAAAAGTTTATAATCGCGTTCGCCCATACGAAAAAGAGGTTGGCAGTACAGATAAATTGCTAAAAGAATGTATTAAATTGTGTCATGCAGATTTGTTGGGCACAGATACTTATTTTTCCTATACTAAGACGATAAAGCAAATTGTGCAGCTTTTTGATAACTTGCCGATGGTAGGCAACCGCAAACCACGCGTTGGAATAGTCGGAGAAGTATTGGCTAAATATCATCCTTTGGCAAACAATCATTTGGAACGAGTTCTTCTAGAAGAAGGAATGGAAGTTGTTATGCCAGAGTTGATGGATTTCTTCCTATATATGTCTTATGATGATATAGTACACCATCAATTGTTAGCTGGTTCGCTGTGGAAAAGATATAAAGCGGAAATTAGCATCAAGGTGGGAGAATTTTATCGTCGTCCTCTGCGCAAGGCCTTGGCGGACAGCAAACATTTTACTGCTCCCCCAACCTTGAAGGATATCGCTGCCTTGGCTAAAAAATATCTTTCTTTGGGTAATATGGCTGGGGAAGGCTGGTTTTTGACGGGGGAAATGGTAAAATTATTACAGGAAAAGGTGTACAATATCGTTTGCTTACAACCTTTTGGTTGCTTACCAAATCACATTACGGGCAAGGGAATGATTCGTGAAATTATCGATAAAAACCCACAAGCCAATATTGTATCGATTGATTGTGATGCTGGTATCAGTGAAGTCAATCAGTTAAATCGCATTAAATTGATGTTATCAGTAGCGAAAGAACGAGAAATGACTAACCAATCATCCCATGAAATTTCTCGATGAAAACTAAGAAAGGAAGTTACTCATGTTGAGTAGCGCGGAAAGTAAAAATGGAAATATTGATTAGTACCTTACCAGAAGACTTAGCAGTTGATGAAGCTGTTTTAGATGTCGTACAGGGGACCGTAGAAAAAATTGCCGAAATTTATGCTCTAAAGCATCATGAAGTGAGTATAACTTTGACTGATGATGAACATATTCACAAATTAAATAAAAAATATCGGCAAATAGATAGGGCGACAGATGTACTTTCCTTTGCTTTAAATGAAGGAGAAGAACCGCCCATTGAGGGAGAAGAAGGTATCAATGTATTAGGTGACATTATCATTTCTTTAGAGCGTGCTCGGGAACAGGCAGAGGAGTATGGACATACTTTTAAGAGAGAAGTAGCCTTTTTAACTACCCACGGTATGTTACACTTATTGGGTTATGACCATATTGAAGAGGCGGATAGACTAGTTATGCGCAAACAGGAAGAGTTAGTTATGAGTGCGTTGGGCTTGGAACGAGAATTGGAGGAATAGGAATGCAGATAAAGGAAGGATATAAATCTGGTTTTGTGGCAGTGGTAGGTCGACCTAATGTAGGAAAATCGACATTGATTAATGCGCTTATTGGAGAAAAAGTTGTTATCATGTCTGATAAACCACAGACTACGCGCAATAAGATTTTGTGTATCCTGACAAAAGATGATATGCAGGTTGTTTTTGTAGATACGCCGGGGATACACAAGCCGTTGGATAAACTTGGCTCTTATATGGTTGATGTCGCTCAAAAAAGTTTACGCGAAGTAGATGCGATTTTATTTGTCGTCGATGGCACGATGAAACCAGGGCCTGGCGATAGATATATTATGCGCCAAACTTTAAGCGCTAATAAACCAGTTATCTTGCTTATCAACAAAATAGATTTGCTGAAGAAAGAAGATATTTTGCCGATTATAGAACGTTATCAGGCCATTTATAAAAGTGAAGCAGAAATGTTAAATAGCAAGAGGGCGGAATTTGTTGCAGTTATTCCGCTTTCCGCACAGAAACAGGAAAATTTAGCTTCACTTTTACAGGAGATGCATAATTTACTTCCAGTTGGGCCCCAATATTATCCAGACGATATGATTACCGACCAGCCGGAACGCTTAGTGGCGGCGGAATTAATTAGAGAGAAAATATTGCACCATACCAATGATGAATTGCCACATTCCATTGCCGTGGAAATAGAAGAGATGAAAACGCGTGAAAATGGCTTGGTCTATATTCGCGGTGTAGTATTTGTAGAGAGGGAGTCACAAAAGAAAATTGTCATTGGCAATAAGGGAAGTTTGTTAAAAATTATTGGCAGCGAAGCACGCCGCGATATTCAGAATCTCTTGGGGACCAAGGTATATCTAGAATTATGGGTTAAGGTGAAAAAGAATTGGCGTGAGCAAGACAGTGTTCTGCGAGAATTAGGATTTAAGGGAAAGGAAGAATAGTAACATGCCGAAAAAGATAATGAACGCGCTTTCGCGTTGCTTTATTAATGGTATGGTCATACTAATTCCGCTTTTTATAACTTATTTCGTCATTGCCACGGTATGGTCGATGATGGATAAGTTGATTGGTGTATATCTACCAATTGAATTTCCAGGCATGGGGCTAGTTTTTGTGACGGCGATAATTCTCTTGGTAGGAGCGGTGTCATCTAGTTGGATATCGAGACGCCTATTGGAAGTTGGAGAAAATTTTATCGATAAAATTCCTATCGTCAAATTTATATACAGCAGTGCTAAACGCCTTTCTGATACTATTTTTCGCTCCGGAAATATGTTCGAACACCCAGTTTTGATACCTTATCCCCATCCAGGAGTGCGGTGCCTAGGGTTTATTACTACTCCAATATCGAAAACCATGGAAGAATATCTCGGCGATACCGAATATGTATCCGTTTTTATCCCTTGGAGCTTAAATATGACCTCTGGGTTTAATGTCTTTGTCCCGCGCGAGGATGTCACTTGTATTAACATTACAAAGGAGGAAGCCTTGCAATATGTCCTCACAGCTGGCGCAGTGATGCCAGATAATATAAAAACGGAGAGCGAAGAAAATGGCGAATAAATACAGTACAGAGGCCATAGTTCTTTCGCTCAAGAACTGGGGAGAAGCAGACCGTATTGTTACGCTTTTTACTAGGGAAAGAGGTAAAGTGGAAGCGATAGTATATGGAGCAAGACGGCTAAAGAATCGCTTTAATATCAGCAATCGTCCCTTTACTCTGTTAAATGTCCAGCTCAGTAGTGGTAGAAAGCTGGACATTTTACAGGATTGTGAGTATAAGGGAGTATTAGTTGATTTATCAGCTGTCTATCAAGCATATACTTATGCTGCTTTTTTAGTGGAAATCATAGAAGGATTATTTGCGGTAGGAGAGAAAGAAGAAGCGGTTTTTGATAAATTGTTGCAGATTTTTCCTTTTTTGACGAAACGGAATCCACGCATTATTACGCTTATCGCTTTTGTACAATTGTTACAATATACTGGTGAACAATTCGTCTATAAACACTGTTTAAAATGTCAAAAAATCTTTGATTGAATTGTATTGGCAAAATTGATAGCCGGATACATTTATCTTCAGTCAACACATTTAGAAATGAGTGTGTCGCGGTGCAAATTACCGAATTACTGTTTTAATTGCTGGAACACCCTAAAGCTAGTCACACCGATTTTATTTAGAAGGCTACCGGTAAAAAGGTGACGAAAGTAGAAAAAAGGGACTAGATGGCATATGGTTAAATCCTACGTGTTTTAAATGGGCAATCAGCAGCCAAGACTCGGCATATGAGTAAGGTTCAACGACTATTCCCTTCGGGAAGTACCCAAAAAGCGTTTGTTTGGGGATAAGGACAGGCCTGAACAGGTTAAGCTGCAGGACAAGATATAGTCTGTGCTTTGGCGAAAGTCAGAGAAGTTCATCGGAGAACTGTACTGAAAGTAGCGTTTCGGTATGAACAAATATTTATCATAGAAATCATTATTAAAAATCTTCAGTGGCAGATAGTTTAGCAAATGCTGTGGATAAACTGGTGATAATTTGATAATGATTACTTAATATTCAGAAGGAAGATGTACGGTTTTCTCTTGTACAGGGAGGGACTGTCTGCTTAAATTGCGGGCGAGAACAAGGCATAGTGCTTACAAAAGAAGCACGGTTGCTATTGGACGAATTGGAAGCTTTTTCTTGGCAACCAGAAGAAGTATTAAAAGTACGTCAACGCGAACTATGTGTTTTGGAGAAACTGATGTTGGCCTATTTACAGGATATTTTAGGCAGACAAATGAAAACGTGGTGTTTTATAGATAAAATGCAACGGCAAGAAGCAGCTTTAAAAGGTTTGTTAAAAAAATAAAAAAAAGATGTTGACAGCCTTCCTGTAGTTTTGTATAATAGTTCTTGCGTTCGAAAGAACCCAAGAACTTAAACAAAACTTCGATAAAAAAAGTTAAAAAAGTTCTTGACAGTGCTTAAAAGTTTTGATATAATACTT
>JAHHSQ010000028.1 GCA_020025135.1 Pectinatus sp. | reverse complement strand
TTAAAATATTGTATCGATATTATCGAGGTGATAATACAAAATATTACTCGATAGGAAAATAAAAAAATAAATTATTAAAAGGAGGTAGTTGTCAATATACAAAAACTAATAATATTGTTAAGTTTGAAAAGAAGGTACAACATATACACGGAAAACTTGCTAATATCTGACAGCATAAAACACAATGTTTTATGTAGGATGCGTTGTATCCGAATTTAAGCTCTTGGAGAGTTATATGAAACAAAAGTAGATATTTAATATTGAAATTGGACTCATAGAATAGAGAAACAAACAATAATTATAGATTTTTATTGGCAACGGGAATATGTTAGGTATAATTTTAGGCACACATGGTAAACTCAGTCAGGAATTATTACATACTGGCGAAATGATTATGGGAAAATTGGAAAAAGTAGAAACCGTTTCTCTTTTGCCTGGTGAAGGTTTAGAGCAGTTAAAGGGAAAATATCAGCAGGCCATTGAGAATTTGGGTACGGAAAATATCCTCATATTAACGGATATTTTCGGTGGTAGTCCGTATAACAGTGCCAGCACTTTTGTTGCTGAAAATGAGCAGTATGGCATTGTGACGGGAGTTAATTTGCCAATGCTGTTGGAAATGGTCAATTATCGGTATAGCTTGGCAGAAGGCGAAGCGTTGGATATGACGACCGTTTTAGAAAAAGCAGTAGTAGCAGGTCAGAGTGGAATGCAGAAACTACATAAAAGTTTATTGCAAAATAATTTAGAAGAAAAAGAGGATGAGCTATAATGGAAATTGTTTTAGCACGTATTGATGACCGCCTAATTCACGGTCAGGTTGCCACAGTGTGGACAAAGGCAACAAATTGTCAGCGTATTATCGTCTGTGACGATGAAGTGGCCAAGGATAAGATAAGAGCAACTTTATTAAAACAAGTCGCTCCTCCTGGCATCAAATCTAGCGTGGTCGATATCGCTAAGGCCGTGCGTGTTTATCATAATCCTAAGTATGAAAAGGATAAGTGTTTATTGCTGTTTACTAATCCGAAGAGTGTTTTGCGCTTGGTTGAAGCTGGTATTCCAATTAAGACTGTCAATATCGGTGGCATGAGCTATAAAGAAGGTAAAAAACAGATTAGCGATGCTATTTCTGTCAACGCAGAAGATATTGAGGCCTTTAAAAAATTACATGACCTCAATATTGAACTGGAGTATCGCAAGGTAGCGAGTGATAAAAAAGTCGATTTGATGACATTGTTAGACTAAATATAATGGTATATTAATCTCTTTCCTGAAGGCGATTTTGCCTTTAGGAAAGAAGGCGTTCCCTGACCCTTTATTTATTTAAAAATTACTTTCTCAACTAGATATAAAAAATTATTTTAAGAAAGGATGCTCGGGTGAACGAAGTTATTATGAATGCTTTCACCTACAGAGCAAGACCGTTTCGGTCTGGAAGATTAGATGGAAATATCCACAGGTCAACTAATTGCTATCTTTATCGTTTCTGCCGTTGCTGGGATGGGCAGTGTACTAGATGAATTTCAAACCCATCGACCACTGATTGTTTGTACGCTTATCGGTCTTATTTTAGGACATCTTACGACTGGTATTATCATTGGCGGGACTTTGGAAATGATTGCCTTGGGATGGATGAATATTGGGGCTGCTATGGCGCCCGATGCGGCTCTAGCTTCGACTATTTCTACAATTTTGGTTATCGCTGGACACCAAAGTATCGGCGCCGGCATTGCTATTGCCATGCCTATTGCTGCTGCTGGACAAGTTTTGACGATTTTTTGCCGCACGATTACCGTCTTTTTTCAACATCGTGCCGACAGTTTTGCCGAAAAGGGCAGTTTTATAGGCATAGATATTTGCCACCTCGGCGCATTATTTTTACAGGCTTTGCGTGTGGCGATTCCTACCATATTGGTGGCCCTTTACATTGAAACTGGCATGGTGCAGTCGATGTTGGCAGCTATTCCGCCAGTTATAACTGGTGGCTTGCAAGTTGCTGGTGGTTTTATCGTCGTAGTCGGTTATGCGATGGTTATCAATATGATGGGTGCTAACTATCTAATGCCATTCTTCTTCTTGGGTTTTGTCATTGCCGCTTTTACCAATTTCAATTTGGTTGCTTTTGGTGTCATCGGTTTGGTCTTGGCGATTGTCTATATTCAGCTTAATCCCAAATACAGTAAGACACAAACTGTTGCTCCAGCTAATGCACCAAACAGTGCCAATGACGACGATTTAGATGATGATTTAGACGACTGAGAGGAAAGTAAGATGAGTAAAGAAAATATAGAAAAGAAACTGACGAAAAAAGATTTTTTTTGGATGTTTATCCGTTCTAACTTTTTGCAAGGCTCTTGGAATATGGAGCGTATGCAGGCCTTGGGATACTGTTTCGGCATGGTGCCTTTAATTAAGAGATTGTATCAAGGCGAGGAACAAAAAAAGGCTTTGAAAAGACATTTGGAATTTTACAATACTCAGCCCTATGTGACTGCACCAATTATCGGCGTTGTGTCGGCGCTAGAAGAACAACGTGCTAATGGCAAGGACATCAACGATGGCGTTATCAACGGTATCAAGGTCGGGATGATGGGGCCGTTAGCTGGTGTAGGCGACCCTATATTTTGGGGAACATTGCGCCCAATTTGTGCTTCTTTGGGAGCATCTTTTGCCCTCACAGGCAGTCTTTTTGGTCCGGTTTTATTTTTCTTACTATTTAACTTAGTCCGTCTGTTGGTCCGCTGGTACGGTATTAAGTACGGTTATGAAAAAGGTACCGATATAGTTTCTGATGTTGCCGGCAATACCTTGCAGAAGTTGACGGAAGGCGCTTCCATTTTGGGACTTTTTGTCATGGGGGCCTTGGTCAATAAGTGGACGACGGTAAATATTCCGATTGTTATTTCGACCATACATAAGCAAGATGGCACTGTGGCAGTTACCACTGTGCAGACCATTCTCAATCAGTTGATGCCGGGGCTGGTGCCGCTTGTTTTGACCTTTATTTGTGTTAAATTAATGAAGAAAAAGGTCAACCCGATTCTCATTATTTTCGGCCTTTTTGCCATCGGCATTTTAGGTTATTGGACGGGAATTTTGGGAAAATAAACTTTAATCATCGCTTATAAAATTATTTGCTATATAAAAAAGAGCTGTGCAAAGGCACGGCTCTTTTTTATTTTCATTTATATTTCCATAATAATAGGTAAAATCATAGGGCGACGGCGCGTTTTTTCGTAGAGAAATTTTCCGAGAGTTTCTCGTACGGCAGATTTTAGTGCCGACCATTCCGTTACCTTGTTTTCGAGGCATTTTTCAATGGTCGTATTTACGCGTTGTCGTGCTTCGTTTATTAGGGCTTCCGATTCGCGTACATAGACAAAACCGCGAGAGACGATGTCAGGGCCAGATACCAAGAGTGAATTAGCCTTATCCATGGTCATGATGGCAATGATGATGCCATCTTGGGATAGTTGTCTTCTGTCACGCAAGACGATATTTCCGACGTCACCTACCCCTAATCCATCGATTAAAACGCGTCCCGCTGGTACTTTGCCGACGATAGCGCCCTTGTCGCGAGAAAACTCAAGGACGGAGCCGTTTTCTGCCAAGAATATGTGTTTTTTATCCATGCCGAGTTCCATAGCTATTTCGGCGTGTTTTACCAGATGACGATATTCACCGTGCACGGGGACAAAGAATTTTGGTCTCACTAAATTGAGCATCAATTTTAACTCTTCTCGTGCGGCATGGCCGGAAACGTGGATACCTTCATCACGGCCGTAAATTACTTCGGCACCGAGTTTTAAGAGGTTATCAATCGTCTTAGATACCAGTTTTTCATTGCCGGGAATTGGCGTTGCTGAAACGATGATGGTATCGCCAGGCGTGATATTGACCTTGCGGTGTTCAGACATCGCCATTCTCGTCAAAGCAGACATCGGTTCGCCTTGACTGCCGGTGGTGATGATAACCACTTTGTCTGGCGCATAATTATTGATGTCGTCGATGTCGATAATGACTCCTTCTGCGGCATTCAAATAGCCCAAGTTAATAGAGATGTTGACGACATTAATCATGCTACGCCCTAGAATGGCAACATGGCGTTTGTATTTTACTGCCGTATCGATGACTTGTTGAATGCGATGTACATTAGATGAAAAAGTGGCGACAATGATGCGACCGCGTGCTGCACGAAAATGGCGGTCAAAGGAAGTGCCTACTGTTCTTTCACTGGGCGTATGTCCCTGTCTTTCGGCATTGGTACTGTCAGCCATGAGGACGAGAACACCGCGATTTCCGAGGTCAGAAAAAGCACGAAAATCGGTCATGCGACCGTCAATTGGTGTGTAATCAAATTTAAAGTCACCTGTGTGGACAATCATGCCCACCGGTGTTTTAATGGAGAGACCGCAGGCATCGGCGATGCTGTGGTTGACGCGAATAAAGTTGACCGTGAAACAACCTGCATTGATGATATTGCCGTGCATTACCGGATGAAGATTGCTCGAATCAACGCCGTTTTCTTTTAAACGCCCTTCCAAGATACCCAAGGTCAGCCGTGTACCGTAAACTGGTACCGAAATTTCTTTTAGTAGATATGGCAAGGCCCCAATATGGTCTTCATGTCCATGTGTTAGGACGATGGCTTTGAGCATATCTCTGTTTTCTTTCAAATAAGTGATGTCTGGGATGACCAAATCGATGCCAGGCATATCCTCGTCTGGGAACATTAATCCTGCATCGATGAGAATCATTTCATCGCCGTAGCGAATTACCGTCATATTTTTTCCAATTTCCCCTAAACCACCGAGGGGGATAATCTGCAATTTTTGCAGTACTTTTGCCAAAAAGTACACCTCCGTTAATTTTTGCCTTATTCTAATATCATTACATCAATAGGTATACATATAATAATTTCAGATGCTATCAATAAATAGGCGTTCTTTAATTTTGTACAGACTCTTTTCTACAAAAATCTCGGGCGTGAGATTTTTGGCATAACAGAATTGCCGATAAAATAAATTCTTTTATCGGTTTCAAAATATATGTTTCTCTCCTACCGTTCCGCTTTTTCTTGCTGGAGAGATAAAAAAGTTAAGCCGCACAATAATATTACGCATATTATATAACTTCTGCGGTAAAGTGTAAAGAAGTTAAGTGCGGAAATCTAGCATAGGTTAAACATCATAATAATACTTATCGTTTGTCTAAACTTAGCTAAAATGCTAAAATCAAGAATTATATTTTGCAAAAGTGATAGAGTGTTAATTAAAAATGAATGCTTGCAATTTTTTGATAATTATGTTATCCTAAGAGGGAACTTGAGATAGATATGAAAAAGAGTTGAGGAAACATGGAAACTCATACGGTATTTTTCACATCTAGATTGAGTATCAAAGAGTCCCTTGTGGACACAATCTAGGAGGAAGTTTTTCATGAACAAAAAGACTTTAGTTTCTATGATTACCGGCGCATTAGTAGTCGGTGCTGCTAGCACAACTTTTGCAGCTGCTAATCCTTTCAGCGATGTTCCAGCAAACAGCTGGGCATATGATGCAGTAGCTAAATTGGCTGCTGATGGTGTTGTTGACGGTTTCCCTGATGGAACATTCCGTGGCAACCAAGACATGACCCGTTATCAGATGGCTCAAATCGTTGCAAAAGCAATGACCAAAGAAAACATGACCAAAGCTGACAAAGCTTTAGTTGACAAACTCGCTGCTGAATTCTCCCAAGAACTCGACAACCTCGGCGTTCGCGTTTCCAATCTCGAAAAGAGATCCGATAACGTAAAATGGGGTGGAAAATTCGAATATAAATATAATGGTTCTAAGTTCGGCAATGCAGACAGAAGCAATGACCAACAGTATCAGTTCCGTTTGACACCGCAAGTATTCATCGGCAACACTGGCTGGACTGCTAATGCTGAAATCCGTTACTATGGTAATGCTAATACTGGCAACGATGGTGGTGCTGGTTACAGTGCAGACCAAGATGGCGTTCGTGTTACTCAGATGAATGTACAGGGCAACTTCGGTAAAACTGCTGTTACTGCTGGTAAGTATGAAGCATTCAGCGATAATACCCTCGGTTCTGGTATGGTCAACGATACCTATGTAAGTGGTATCCAGCTCGTTCAGCCAATGGGCAAAGATATGAGCTTGACTCTTTCTGGCTCTAAAATCGATTTAGATGCTGAAGAAAATGCTCAGACTGTTAATAACAATAAAGGCACTAACGGCACAGGCACATTTGCTTCTGCTGAACTCGGTTATGCTCCAGCTAACAGCAAATTCAAAGCAATCGCTGGTTACTATACTTTGAGAGGCACTAAAGATGCAGCTTTCACCAGCTTCATCAATGCTACTGGTGATGCTACAACAAAACCAGCAGGTGCTGCTTTGACAACCAGCGAAGCTAACGGAAATGTTAGCGACAATATCTGGTCTGCAGGTATGGGCTATCAGTTCAACAAAAATGTTGGTATGTATGGCATTTATGCTAAATCTAATTTGGATAGTGCTAAAGGCTACAAAGGCGATGACCAATCCAAAGCTTACGATATCACTGTAAGCTACAAAGGCGCTGACAAGACTGTTCCAGGTTCTTGGGGTGCATACGTTGCATACCGTTACCTCGGTGCATATGCTTCTATCGACCCAACCTATGATATCAACCTCAGCAATACTAAGGCTTGGACCATCGGTACAACTTACACCATTGCTCAGAACGTTCAGACTACCCTCGAATATGCTAAAGGTAAAACCCTCAGCAACAACTTCGGTGGTAATGATGCTGATTACAACGCTCTCTATGGTGCTGTTGACTTCTACTTCTGATAATAAATTAAGTTCTTTTGGGGGACTGCGAGAAAATCGCAGTCCTTTTTTATGTCTGAAAATAAAAATCTTGCTACAACATTCGTTCTATGCTATAATATCCGTGTTAATAAGCACACATATCTAGGTCGTACTGTGCCACTGGTTTATTCGATAGCGGATATGTGGAAGAAAAAACAGGAGGTGTTATCATGGCAGTTATTTCCATGAAACAATTATTAGAAGCTGGTGTTCATTTTGGTCATCAGACCAGACGCTGGAACCCGAAAATGGCTAAGTACATTTTCACTGAAAGAAACGGTATCTATATCATCGACTTGCAGAAAACCGTTCGCAAGGTAGACGAAGCATATAATTTCATTCGTTCCGTTGCTGAAAGCGGAAAATCCATCCTCTTCGTCGGCACTAAGAAACAAGCACAGGAAGCTATCAAAGAAGAAGCAGAAAAGTGCAATATGTTCTATGTCAATGAAAGATGGTTGGGCGGGATGATGACTAACTTCGGTACCATCAGAAAGAGCATCAATCGTTTGAAGGCTTTAGAAGAAGAAGAAACAAACGGCACCTTTGATGTGTTGACCAAAAAAGAAGTGCAGATGCGTCGTCGTGAAATGAGCAAATTGGAAAAAGCTCTTGGCGGTATTAAAGATATGAAAGAATTGCCAGGTGCTCTTTTTGTCATTGACCCACGCAAAGAACACATCGCTGTTGCTGAAGCTAGAAAATTAGATATTCCTATCGTGGCCGTTGTCGATACGAATTGCGACCCCGACGAAATCGACTATGTTATTCCTGGTAATGACGATGCTATCCGCGCGGTTAAATTGTTGACTTCCGCTATGGCAGATGCAGTGCTCGAAGGTAGCCAGAATAATGAAGATGAAGCAGAAGATGTTGTTGTCGAAGAAGAAGTTGTAGAAGTAGTAGAAGAGTAAATTTAAAATGATATAACGAGGGGTAGGGGGATTATCCCTTACCCCTCCATTTATTTTAGGAGGTTTTTTAATGGCACAAGTAACAGCTGCAATGGTAAAAGAATTACGCGAACAGACAGGTGCTGGCATGATGGATTGTAAGAAAGCTTTGGCTGCCTGTGATGGCGATAAAGAAAAGGCAGTAGATTTTTTGCGTGAAAAAGGTTTAGCATCTGCTGCTAAAAAAGCTGGTCGTGTTACAGCAGAAGGCGTTGTCACATCTTATATCCACGGTCAAGGACGTATCGGTGTTTTGGTAGAAGTTAACTGCGAAACAGACTTTGTTGCCGGCACTGATAAATTCCAGGAATTTGCGCGTAGCATTGCTATGCAGATTGCCGCTGCAAATCCAAAATACGTCAACAGAGATGAAGTTCCAGCAGATGAATTGGAACATGAACGTAAAGTATTGCGTGAACAGGCTTTGGCAGAAGGCAAACCAGAAAAGATTGTAGAAAGAATGGTTGAAGGCCGTATTGAAAAATACTACAAAGAAGTTTGTCTCTTAGACCAACCGTACATTAAAGACCCAGACAAAACCATTCAACAGTTGGTAGCTGAACAGATTGCTACTATTGGTGAAAACATCTCTATTCGCCGTTTTACCCGTTACGAATTGGGTGAAGGCATTGAAAAGAAAGCTTGCAACTTCGCCGAAGAAGTTATGGCAGCAGTAAAATAAGTAATTGATTTGTATAGCGAAGAGAACACATCTGTGTTCTCTTTTTTCAAAATAGGGAATGAGGGTTAGCATTGAAAAAATATGAACGAGTCTTGCTGAAGTTAAGCGGAGAGGCACTTGCTGGAAAACAGGGATTTGGCATTAATCCGGAAGTGGTAGATAGTATTGCGGCCCAGATTAAATCCGTGTATGAAGAAGGTATTGAAATCGCCCTAGTCGTTGGGGGCGGAAATATCTGGCGCGGTTTGGCTGGCAGCAACAAAGGCATGGACCGGACGACAGCGGATTATATGGGCATGTTGGCTACGGTCATGAACTCACTCGCTTTACAAGATGCCTTGGAACAAATGGGCGTCGATACTAGAGTGCAGACGGCGATAGAAATGCGTCAAGTAGCTGAACCATATATTAGAAGAAAAGCGATTCGTCACTTGGAAAAAGGGCGTGTCGTCATTTTTGCGGCTGGGACAGGTAACCCCTATTTTTCGACAGATACGACAGCTGCCTTGCGTGCTGCCGAAATTGAAGCAGATGTTATCTTGATGGCCAAGAAAAATACCGATGGTATTTACGATTCTGACCCTAATCATAATCCCGCTGCCAAAAAGTTTGACCGATTGGAATATTTAGAAGTGATTCAGAGAGGGTTGGCGGTCATGGATACGACGGCCACCAGCTTGTGCATGGATAATAAAATTCCGCTTCGCGTTTTCAATATCGACGAACCAGGCAATATTGTGCGAGTTGCTCTCGGAGCGGAGATAGGTACAATAGTGGGGGAAGACAAATGATAAAAGAAATTTTGAAAGAACATGAAGAACGCATGCAGAAAGCAATCGACGCTTTGCGTCGCGAATATTCTACTTTGCGCGCGGGGAGAGCTACGCCAGCCTTATTCGATAAAGTCATGGTAGAATATTATGGCTCTATTGTGCCAATCAATCAGGTGGCCAATGTTTCTGTGCCAGAACCAAGATTGCTAGTTATTTCTCCGTGGGAAAAGCAGATGCTGCACGAAATCGAAAAGGCCATCATGAAATCTGATTTGGAATTAAGTCCTTCCTCAGATGGCAATGTCATTCGTTTGGCGATACCGCAACTTACCGAAGAACGCCGTAAAGACCTCGTCAAAGTCATCAATAAAAAAGGTGAAGAAGGCAAAATTGCGTTGCGTAATATCCGCAGAGATGGCAACGATGAAATAAAAGCTTTAGAAAAATCTAAGGATATCACCGAAGACGAATCGAAAAAAGCTCAGGAAGACTTACAAAAGATTGTCGACCGTTATGTCGAACAAGTGAATGAAATTAAAGAAGCTAAAGAAAAAGAGATTATGGCGATATAATGCTTTATCTTGGCAGACCACTGCGAGAAGTGGAAAAAAAATTAATGAGTCAAAAGATACAATATGTGATAAAATATATTGTGCCACCGCCTAAAAAACAAAACCTATTTCCTTTGGATGAGGGGAATTTTTATGTTTTGCGAATAAAGAAATTAACAGCCCAATCTTGGGAATTGTTAGTGGCAGCTCGTGTGCGAAAGGAGGTGTAGAAATTGGCTTATAAAATTACCGATGAATGTATCTCTTGTGGCAGTTGCGCAGCAACCTGTCCAGTAGGAGCTATCAGTCAAGGTGAAGACCATTTTCACATTGATGAAGATATGTGTGTAGAATGTGGATCTTGTCAAGCTGTTTGCCCAGTTGAGGCAATTGAAGCTCCCTGATTCTTATAATATTTAAAGGTTGTTATGACCCCTTTCTCTTTTCAGGGAGAGGGGCTATTTTTTTATCAACTAAAAGTATGTATGGCAATTTATTTGCCGGCAAACTCGTGAGGGAAGTTGATTGGAAAATAGACAAGGCTAAAATTTGTAAACACAATAAGTGCAGAATGTTTTCATTCATTGAATGTCCCATCTCGATAGATGGGGATTTCAAATGGCACGAAAAGATGAGGAATTATATGTGGAAAAAAATTTTGCAGTTTAACACTGATAAAATGGCAAATCAGGAACAAAAGAGTGAAAAAATAATTGACACATATTTACCGCTTCACGTAGCAATTATCATGGATGGCAATGGGCGTTGGGCTAAAAAGCGCGGTTATCCGCGTACAGTCGGTCATCAGCAGGGTGTTTTGGCAATGAAGGAAATTGTCAAAGCAGCAGCTAGGCTAGGCATTGCCCATTTGACGGTTTATGCTTTTTCGACAGAAAATTGGCGTCGACCAGAAACAGAAGTGAATTTTTTGATTGAAAAATGGTCACAGCCCGACTCATATAGGGCCGACTATGACAGTCAGTGTATTCAGTGATGAGTACATAGCGATAGATACTATCCACCACTGTTTTAACTGCTGGAAACCCCTAAAGATATCTGAACCACAACGCAAATCTGAAATGGTTAAACGTGATGGTAGCGAAAGCAGAAAAAATCAGATATATGGCATATGGTTAAAACCTAAGTGCTTAGAAATGGGCAATCAGCAACTAAGCTCTGAACAGGAGAAAGTTCAACGACTATCCCTCGGAAGGGGAGTACGGTGTAAGCGATGGGCATCGGATATGGACAGGCCTATTGATACAACTAATAGGATAAGATATAGTCTGTGCTTTGGCGAAAGGCAAAGAAGTTAAAGACATTTATAAACACTGCATGAGAATAGCGCTCTCATGTGAACAAATAACAAAGGATAGCAAGTGAATGCTATTATTGAAATTCAGGAAGCTTTTTTCACATTATTTGGATACAGAAATACAAGAAATGCATGAAAACAATGTGCAGCTGCATTTTATCGGCGATTTAACCGCACTGCACCCCATATTGCAGAAAAAGATGGCAGAAGCAGAAAAATTGACGGCAGAAAATACAGGCGTTTGCTTTAACGTGGCTGTTAATTACGGCGGACATAGTGAAATTTTAATGGCGACACGCGCTATTGGGCAGGATATGCTAGCTGGTAAATTGACGCCAGAAGGATTAAATGAGCAAGTTTTTGCTGAATATTTGTACACTAAAAAACAGCCGCCAGTGGATTTATTGATTCGCACAGGCGGTGATTACCGCATTAGCAATTTCTTGCTGTGGCAGTCTGCATATGCCGAGCTTTATTTTTCGGAGAAAAATTGGCCGGATTTTTCTCCAGCAGATTTTGAAATGGCGCTATGCGATTTTCAAAAACGCGAACGGCGCTTTGGTAGTATAAAAGCATAGGAGGAAGGTCTGTGTTAGTTAGAATTATATCAGCGATTGTCGGCGTTCTTATCATGCTCTTCGTTGTGGGAGCTGGCGGTAATTTTATCGCCCTCTTTACCGCTTTTTTGGCGGTAAAAGCGTGGCAGGAATTTGCATACGCCTTTGACAATGTCAAGATGCATTTTCCTTGGTGGTTGAGTTTAATATCCGTTATTTTGCTTTCTACATCCGAGCAGATTGGTATTAAATTGCAGTGGAATATGCCGATGTTGCCTTTTGTTGCGACCTGTATTTTTATTAAAATTCTTTGTCAGCGCCATGTTGTTGTACAGAGATAAATTAGTAAGCATATAGAGAAATTTGTATGTAGTCATAGAAAATTCTATGCCATTAAGAAACTGAATTGCTGGAAATGCGTAAAGCTGATTATACTATCGGAAGGCCTGAAAGATGGCACTTTTCAAAGTGGCGAAAGCAGAAAAAAATAATCAGATGGCAGATGGTTAAATCCTAAATGGTGTTTTAAATCGCAAATCAGCAGCGAAGCTCTGAAGAAGAGAACGTTCAACGACTATTCCTCTTGAGGGAAGTAGGCTAGAAGCGACGGCTAGTCGAAGTGGTTTCGCCCTAACGGCTCTTGTCGAGGGATAAGATATAGTCTGTGCTCTGGCGAAAGCGAGAGAAGTTCCAATGGGAACTGCACGGGAGGTAGCGCTTCCGTGTGAACGACAATCGTCCGCAGTGGCGGAGTAATTTCAGTAGTTATCTTTCATACATGGTATTTAAAAGAAAGCAATATACGGTTGTAGAAATTTTTATTGCTCTCATGTCGGTATTTTACATTGGTGGTGGTTTTTACTACTTTTTACAGTTGCGTATGGCCTACCCACAGCCTTTGGCTGAATATCCAAATTACAGCGTAGGTTATGTCTTATTCTGGATTATGCTTGTTGGCACGTGGGCGAGTGATTCTTTTGCTTATTTTGCCGGTTCTTTCCTTGGCAAACATAAATTATGCCCACATATCAGTCCCAATAAGACAGTAGAAGGTTTTGTTGGTAGTATCGTAGGCACGATGGTTACCTTGGGATTGGTGGCCTATTATCTGCATATTGACCTCGTGCGCATGATTATCTTGGGCTTTTTCCTCGCCATTTTTGCCACTGTGGGAGATTTGGTGGAATCCATCATTAAACGCCATACTGGCATCAAGGATTCTGGCAATGTTTTGCCTGGACACGGCGGAATTTTAGACCGTTTTGATAGCATGCTCTTTACAGCGCCTTTGGTATATTATTTTTGTTATCTGTGCTTACATTTTGGCATTAAATTGTAAAGGAGCGAGATATCATGAAAAAGATTGCCATTTTAGGTTCTACCGGCTCTATCGGTACGCAGACCTTGGATATTGTCAGAAAACATCCGGATTTGTTTAAAGTAGTCGCACTGGCGGCCAACAAAAATGATATTTTATTAGAAAAACAAATTTTGGAGTTTCAGCCAGAAGTAGCCGTTTTGTCGGATATGGACGCCTCTAAACGCTTGAAAAAGCGTTATTTGGGTAAGACCAATATTCTAAGCGGAGCAGACGGCTTAGAGTCGGTGGCTGCCGATACTTCAGCAGAGATAGTGGTGACATCGCTGATGGGCTTTGCTGGTTTGAGACCGACATTAGCGGCCTTAAAGGCCGGTAAATCGATTGCCCTAGCGAATAAGGAAACTTTAGTCGTAGCCGGAGAACTGGTACTTCCTCTGGCTAAGCAAGCTGGCGTGCAGATTTTGCCCGTCGATAGTGAGCACGGAGCTATTTTTCAGTGTCTGATGGGCAATAAACGTTCTTTGGTCGATAAGTTATGGATTACCGCTTCTGGCGGACCATTTCGCACGAAAAAACGCGCCGATTTGTGCGCTGTGACGGTGAAAGAATGTCTGTCCCATCCGACATGGTCGATGGGACGAAAAATTACCATTGATTGAGCACAAACAGAGGTAATGGTTTGTGCGCTAGTCAGCGCATTTAGAAATGAGTGCGTAGCGATGGGTAAATAAAGCCCATCCGATACTGTTTTAATTGCTGGAAACCCCTAAAGGTAACTGTACCTATGCCCTCTCAGAGAGGGTACTGGTGACGAAAGTAGAAACAAGCAGTTACATGGCATATGGTTAAATCCTAAGTGCTTAGAAATGGGCAATCAGCAGCCAAGACTCTACAGAGTAAGGTTCAACGACTATTCCTCATAAGGGAAGTACCCAGAAAGCGATTGTCTGGGGATATGGACAGGCCTGAGCAGGTCAAGCTGCAGGATAAGATATAGTCTGTGCTTTGGTGAAAGCCGAAGAAGTTCGTAGGAGAACTGTATTGAAAGTAGCGTTTCGATATGAACGACAACCTCAAAAACTGTGGAAAAGGGACGGCAAATATTCCAAATGCCATTTCGCTTTTATGGCAAATTATCGGATAAGAGAAGCTAGTCACTTATCACGGTGTAGGTTCAGAGTGCCACATTGGTAAATAAAGGTTTAGAAGTAATTGAAGCTCACTGGCTATATAATATGCCGTATGAGCAGATAAAAGTTTTAGTACATCCAGAAAGTATAGTGCATTCATTGGTTGAATATGTCGATGGTAGTGTTTTAGCCCAGTTGGCCATACCAGATATGCGCATTCCTATTCAATTTGCCCTCACTTATCCAGAGCGTTGTTCACTGGACTTGCCGAAGTTGGATTTGGCAAAATTGGCAAAATTAACTTTTTTCGAGCCAGATATGGAAGTTTTCCGCGGATTGCCCCTTGCTTATCAGGTCGGGAAAATTGGTGGTACGGCTCCATGTATCTTCAACGCCGCGAATGAAGTTGCCGTAGAGGCATTTTTAAAGGGCAAGATTAAGTTCTTGGATATCTATGATACGATAGAATACGCTCTAGATAAAATACCCATTGAGCATAAGATAAATTCAGAAGTTCTCTATGTTACCGATAGCAAAGTACGGGAAATTACTGGAGCGTATTTAAAAACTCGATAGTTTTTTGAATTGAATATTAACAGTATAATTTTTATTACAACTACCGACACTTCCAATGGTTGGTAGTTGTAATATTACCACAAGTGCCTTATATCCCCATGCCTAAAGGCAGGGGCTTTACGGCACTTGTGGTAAGAGGATAGATACAGTATTAATTTATTCGTAGAAAAGTCTTAAATAGAATACATTGGTATTATAGATAAACCGTATATATTGTGATAGAATAAAGGTGCAGGGCCTTTCTCATAAGATATAGTTTAGATAGGTACAATGCAAATTGTGATATAAATACGATAAGTGAGGTGAAAACTCTACTATATATTAGGCACATGTCTTAGATAGGTGGCAGTTGAGGTGTTTGAGGCATCTTCTATATAGTAAGGATAAGATTTGAATATATTCTTAATAATTATTGCAGTAGTCGTTGTTTTTGGTGTCCTTGTTTTAGTGCATGAATTTGGACATTTTATAACTGCGAAATTAACTGGTATGCGCGTCGATGAATTTGCGATAGGTTTTGGCCCGCAGTTGGTCGGGTTTAAATACGGTGAAACGCTGTATTCCTTGCGCCTAATTCCGCTAGGTGGTTTTAATAAAATCGCTGGCATGGAAGAGGGCGAAGATGTAGATGCTGGAGAGCGAGCATATTGGCGCAAACCAGTTTGGCAACGCATGATTGTTATCGTTGCCGGAGGTGTCATGAACATCCTTCTCGCTTATTTTTTGCTAGTTGGTGTGTATCTTTATGCAGGCATGAATGTGCCTTTGAAGGGACCAGTTCTCGGCAATATCATGCAAAATGGTCCAGCAGCTCGCGCTGGTTTGCAATCTGGAGATATTATTTTAGCTATTGATGGTCAACCAGTTAAATCTTGGCAACAGTTTGCTAATACTATTAATAGTGCTGGTCAAAAGACTTTGGTTTTAGAGTATCGGCGTAATAATGAAGATAATACCGTGAAAATTACGCCTCGTCACGATGATTTATCAGGCCGTAATGTTATCGGTGTTGTGGAAGCGACTAAACACGTTGCTATTCCCCCACAAGATGCTGTATTTTATGCCGGTCGTCATTTGGTCTATATCGTGAAAGTGATGGTACATTCCATTGGTGGCATGATTTCTGGCAAGGTAAAGGCGGATTTGGCTGGTCCAGTTGGGGTGGTCAGCATCATCGGTGAAGCGGCCCAGATGGGCATTCAACCACTTATCAATATCACCATTCTGCTCAGTATAAACTTGGGACTTTTAAATCTTTTGCCTATTCCGGCTTTAGATGGGGGACATTTTTTCACGCTCGTTATTGAGGCCGTACGTGGTAAACCACTCAGTCCAGAAGTGATGAGAAAGACACAGTATGTAGGTTTTTCTCTCTTGATTTTGTTGATGATTTTTGCAACGGTGCAGGATTTCTCCCGCATATTGGGAAAATAAACAGACATAAAGGACGATTTTATGAAAAGAAGATTAACTCGCCAAATTCAGGTTGGCAAGGTCAAAATCGGTGGCGATGCGCCCATCAGCGTGCAGTCGATGACCAATACCAAGACGGAAGATGTTTCTTCTACCGTCAAACAGATTTTGGCTTTAGAAGAGGCTGGTTGTGATATTGTACGTGTTGCCGTGCCGACTATGGAGGCGGCGCGGGCAATTAAGCAGATTAAAGCGCAGATTTCCATTCCAATCATTGCCGATATTCACTTTGATTATAAACTAGCACTGGAAGCCATGCAGTCTGGGGTTGATGCCTTACGCATCAATCCTGGCAATATCGGTAAATGGGAAAATGTCGTCAAAGTAGTAGAGGGTGCGAAGAAGGTGCATATTCCGATTCGCATTGGGGTTAATGCTGGCTCTTTAGATAAAAAGATTTTAGAGAAGTACGGTCAGGTAACGCCAGCTGCCATGGTGGAAAGCGCTATGCAACACGTTGAAATTTTAGAAAAGATGGATTTTTTCGATATTAAAATTTCTTTGAAGGCACATGATGTTCCCCTCACTTTGGATGCATATAGATTGATGAGCCAAACTGTCGATTATCCACTGCACTTGGGAATAACGGAAGCAGGAACAGTAAATAGTGGTATCATTAAATCGGCAGTTGGTATCGGCGCTCTTTTGGCAGAAGGTATCGGCGATACTTTTCGCGTTTCTTTAACTGGTGACCCCGTACACGAAGTTCGAGTCGGCAATGAGATTTTAAAGGCTCTTCTCTTGCGCAATCGCGACCCGTTACTTATATCTTGTCCGACCTGTGGCCGTTGCAATATCGATTTGCCAACTATTGCCAATCAGGTAGAAAAACGATTACAAGGAATAAAATATCCCCTTAAAGTGGCTGTTATGGGCTGTGTAGTCAATGGGCCTGGCGAAGCGCGTGATGCTGATATTGGTATCGCTGGCGGAAAAGGCGAGGGATTGGTTTTCCGCAAAGGAGAAATTCTCTGTAAAGTACCAGAAGATAAACTAATAGAAACACTTTTCCAAGAATTAGATAAAATAATAGAAGAAAGGAAGCGAGATTGAGTTGTACGCTTCGAAATTATACGCACCTACACTGAGAGAAGTACCCGCAGAGGCAGAAATAGCTAGTCATAAATTATTATTGCGCGCCGGCTTTATGAGAAAGGCGGCTGCTGGTGTATATACCTATTTGCCTTTAGCTTGGCGGACTTTACGTAAGATAGAGGCCATCATTCGTGAAGAAATGGATAAAAGTGGTGGTCAGGAAATTGCCATGCCGATTTTACAGCCGTCAGAGTTGTGGAAGGAAACTGGTCGTTGGGCAGTTTTTGGCGAAGAAATGTTTAAATTGCGAGACCGCCATAATCGCGAATTTTGTTTAGGACCGACCCACGAAGAAATTATCACCTCTTTGGTGAGAAATGAGTTGCGCTCTTATAAACATTTGCCGGTACTTTTGTATCAAATTCAAAATAAGTATCGCGATGAAATTCGTCCCCGCTTTGGCTTGATGCGTGGTCGTGAATTCATCATGAAAGATGGATATTCATTTGATAAAGATGAAGAAGCGTTAGATATTACTTATCAGAGCATGTACGATGCTTATAGCCGTATTTTTACGCGTTGTGGTTTGACCTTTAGACAGGTAGAAGCGGACAGTGGGGCTATTGGCGGTAGCAACACGCACGAATTTACAGCCTTGGCTGAGAGTGGCGAATCAGAAATTGCCGTTTGTAGCAAGTGCGATTATGCGGCTAATGTGGAAAGAGCGGAGCTAGATGTCTTGCATATGGAAGAGGAACAGGATAAAACGCTCGAAAAAGTTTCTACTCCCCAACAAAAAACTATTGAAGAAGTAACTGCCTTTTTGCAAATGCCGATGCAGAAGATGATTAAGGCGGTAGCTTTCTTAAATGAAAAAGAAGAATTGATTGTGGCTTTTGTGCGTGGCGACCATGCCGTTAACGAAGTGAAATTGCAGAATGCCGTTGGCGCTATCGCTTTGACGATGGCACCAGAAGCTAAATTGCAGGAGTATGGTACTGTTGCTGGTTTCCTTGGCCCAATTCATTTGCACAAAGATGTTATTGCCGTTGTCGATGCTAGTGTTATGGAAATGCAGAATGCTTGTTGTGGTAGTAATGAAGTTGATGCGCATTACATCAATGTCAACCCCAAACGTGATTTTGGCAAAGTGCTAGTTAAAGATATTCGTCTCATTCAAGCTGGTGACCCTTGTCCGCATTGCGGTGCTCCTGTTACCTTGACGAGGGGCATTGAAGTGGGACAAGTCTTTAAGTTGGGAACGAAGTATTCGGCATCTATGAAAGCGGTCTTCCTAGATGAAAATGGCAAGGAAAAACCATTTGTTATGGGATGTTATGGTATTGGAGTTAGTCGTACTATGGCAGCTGCGATTGAACAATCCCATGATGAAAACGGCATTATTTGGCCGGTAGCTATTGCTCCTTATACGGTGGTTATTGTACCGGTCAACAGCAAAGATACAGCGCAGATGGAATTCAGTCAGAAATTATATCAGGAATTACAAGATGCCCATATTGATGTACTCTTAGATGATAGAAAAGAGCGTGCTGGCGTGAAGTTTAAGGATGCCGATTTAATCGGCTACCCAGTGCGAATTACTGTAGGGCCAAAGGCTGTACAGGAAAATGATATTGAAATTAAGTTCCGTAAAACTGGTGCAGTGCATCATTGTAAACCAGAAGATTATCTTGCTTTTGTACAGAAATACATCGCGCAAGAAACGGATAAAGCTTAAATTTGTTATTAAAAATGGGGAAATAGCAGATATTTGGTGACCAGTTTTCTCTTAAAAAGAGGTTAAAATATTATTGTTATACTATGAAATCTGGTGACAAAGCAAGGATAGGCTAGCATTGTATTTGTAATACTTGCTAACTACTGAATTTCTTGTTATAATAGCTATGAATTGCGGTTGTAGCTCATATGGACAGAGCGGCCGCCTCCTAAGCGGCAGGTAGCGAGTTCGATTCTCGCCAATCGCACCATGATGAAAGTATCCTTTTCGAGGTAAAAGAACTCCTACGGGAGTTCTTTTTTTATACTCTTTTTAACTCCATTACAAATTATATCATTTAGGGAAATAACATTATTATTAAATATATAAAATAAAAAAAGATATTAGTTGTTTGAGCAGTATAGTTGCCACTTGGTTCTAGCAATCGGGAAATGGAATTCAATATAAATTTGATAAAAGTATGCAAGAGTTAATAGACGGCGATATTATAGAAGAGGTAGAGTACAATGAATATTGATGAATTGAGAGATATTTTTATTAAGGAAAAAGTAAATATGGCTAATTTTTCATTAATACCAGAAGATATTATAACTGTTGAAAATGGATGGGCTTTGAGGAAAATTAAAGATAA
>JAHHSQ010000027.1 GCA_020025135.1 Pectinatus sp. | reverse complement strand
CACCAAGAGTGAAAAGTCTCATCAATCAGTTTGTAGAAAAAATCACGATAACTCCCGAAAATATCGTCATCCGCTATAAGTTTGTTTTTGATGGTGTGCCTGATGGCGTACCATCAAAAACAAATGTATGCACAGTTTTATTTTTTGAAGAAATTTATCCCAAAGATTTTTTCAAAAAAATGACATTATAAATAATATCTATTCAAAATTCACTTGTTCTTCAGCAGTATTATATATATCAATGCTATGTTCTACATTAACTTTATTGACCAACATGAGCACTTAATCTTTCTTTTGTTTTAATACTTATTCCCCATAATCCATTTGATTTTTTTATTTTAGGTTTTTTAGGTCTACCTGAAAGTGTTGTTATATTTTCTCTAATATGCTTAACATTGTCCCATTTTCTATATAATATTTCAAAATCCTACTTTCCACAGTACCTGACCGCCTTTCACAGTGCCAGTTATATCTACATTTGTCTGAACAGCTATAGCATGCGCCATATCATAATTTCTTTGTAATGATATTGGGATATATAATCTTCCATCTTGATAGCCTACGCCAACACCTACATACCAGTTATGCTTGAGATTTATTTTATATACACCAACTTGATACTTTTTGTTGTTAGGCTGTTCCGTGACTATCGTCCTGTCAGATTTCCGCAATGCTTCGGGTGGCATTGTTGGATTATGTTCAATTATTTTTTCACTCACAATTTTAGTTGCCGCTGGCAAGCTCGGGGCTTGTATTGTGATATGCGCTTGTGGTGTATCTTTTCTTCCGGATTGAGCAACAGCAATTTGTTTCTCTAAATCTTGTGTGGCCTGTTTCGATAAATTTAATTGGTTTTGCAAATAATTAATATTTTTAGCCTGTTTCTGAGTAAGGTCGTAAATTTTTTTGACTTTATCAGTGGCGTTTTGCGCCTTGTTATACAAGCTACTAATATAAACACTTACGGTGACTGCTAAAATAACTAATAACATAAATAAGAGCGTATAACGTGAAACGGTTATTTTTTTTAGCTTTTCATAATTAATCATGGCTTAATCCTCTTCTTAAATATATCAAAGGGCGATTTTAATATAGAAAACCGCCCTTTAATACAGTAACTTACTTGTGCTTATTTGCCAAAAGGTCCATCACCATATGCCGGCACATTATATGGAGTAGTAAGGTCAATGCTTGCAACATAATAAAATGTATTGTTGGCTCTGTTGGCATAACCATCTGCATATTGCTTGCCAACTCCAGCACCGCGCCAATATTCATCGCGGAACATATCTCGCATTTCCGCGAGACTGCGGATATTGTATCTGCCAACACGGTTTTTTATAAATTTAGCTACTACATATTGCGATGTCGGGCACCAGATGCCGGCATAGATATAGCAACGGCTATCATCAAGTGGTATACCGTTAAGAACTGGCGCATATTTATCTAAGCAGTCCTGTTGCAAGATTTCGCGCTGTGCCTCACGGCCTTGACCAGACGATAACACGTTCTTTAAGGTCTCAAGTTCGCCACTATCTCGTATATCACTGTATGACCGCCCAATAAACTGGCTGCCACCGCCTATGCAGCTTAACAAATAATCGCCACGGCCATTGATACCTTCCCATTGGCTAACTCCCATTGATGGGTAGTCACCAGCCGTTGAGCAAGATACGCTGTCATATCCGCCTTCAACGCCTGTTCTTATAATCCCTAATGCAATTTCTTTAGCAAGTTCTTCGTTTGTCATATCTATAACTCCCTTTATAGTATTAATTTTATAAAAATAAAGTATGTTAAAATCATCAATATTATTCCTGTAATGATTATAAAATCCATTTTATCTCCTATCTTCAGGCATTGTGCCTCGTGGACTATTAAAGACTGAATTTATACCATGAGTTATTGCACTTTTAGCAACAACTGTAGTATAGAAAATTATTAAATCTCCTAAGTTAAAGTGCGTTTTCCCCACTCCATTAAGCGCCCATCCGATAAGATAAATGACACTAAAAAAGGCAGTCACACCGATAGACTGCCTAAATTTTTTGATTAAATTTAAGAATTTCTCTTTCATTTTTTGCTCCGAATTTTTTCTACAAGGTCTTTTAAAAGCGATGCCTCTTTTACTCCAGCTTCTTGCAGATTTTCGAGTATCGATATAAATTCTGTCGCTGTTAGATATCCTACAACTAAAACTACTAACATTGTCGGTTCTTTAAGAGTTACCATAGCGAAATCTACCAAAGTAGCTCCAAGTACGACAAGTATATAAATAGCCATTTTAGCCACGAATTGTTTTTTCATTACATTGCTTCTTATATATCCTGCTCTGCGTGCCTTTGGTATAGACCAAATACTTTGTGCAAACCCTATAGGTGCCGCGGTTGTATCTTTCTTATATTTATAAGCTAAGGCAATCCACTTACTAAGTAAGTCCAGAAGAACCAGACCTGCAAAGACCGATATAAGTTTCATATGCATACTATAAAGTGTAGCTAAAAAAATAGAAAAAATTATTTTAATTGGCCATAAGTTACTTATATTTTTAGCGCTTTTGATGATTAAATCATAAATTTCAATAAACATTTTTCACCTATCTTCTTTTTAGATACTAGTATGGCCATAAAAAACCCGCCCTCAAAATCATAATTGAGTATCGGGTTTTTCTGTACTTTGAGCCGTAGGCTCAGATGGTGGCCAGTATAAAAAACAAGCTGGATTACTACAAGAGCCATCCGCGCGCATTTCTGCGCCACACACGATACAATAGGTCTTTCCTGGTGGTAAAATACTAGTTTCGTTCATTGGTAGTTCCTCCATTTATCTTTTTTATCGCTTCACTATAAGACAAAATCAAAGCTTTATAATCGGTTTGAGCCTTGGCCATAAAAGACTGATTGCCAGAAAGGCTAGCTATAGCATATGCCGTAAGGATATTTTCTTTCTGCGCCGTAAATTCTTCGGTAGCTTTTTTTAAGGCTTCTTTGCGTAGCTCTTCAGAGGTTTTCCGATGAGGATGAGGAGGGGTTAATCTATAGCACTTTTTATCATTAATATTTTTTAAATCGTCAATGATATTATCATAGGTATTGTTAATTACATAATTAATTATTTTATTATCTTTAATTAATACCTTATCAGTCCTGTTATACATAACAAAATCAATATTGTCTAGTTTGACGCCACTATCAAGAGTAAAATTAGCTACTGTATCGCTATAATCGCTTGTGCCGTTAGATATAGTGATATTACCGTTTTTAATTTGCAGTATTTCTTGCATTTTATCCTCTCCTTAATATTTAATAATATAATTTAATGCAATATAAGGTTGCATATTATTGTGGGATTGGCCTCCACCTGCACTATTAATATATACGCTGTGACTATGGCTACCGCTTGTATTTGTCGTCATATCGTTTTGCTGAGATATGTTTGGATTATGACTATCGCGTACACGGATAAGATTTGCGCCCATATACACACTTATCCCACTTATTGAGTGATAATGCTCCCCTGAAGCATCTGTACTACCGCTATGGCTATGGCTAGGCATTTCGTTTTCAGTCAAAGTATGTGTTTCTTCGCCACCTGTTGTAGCTAAAGTATGGCTAGATGATACGCCAATAATCGTACGCCCTTGTAGGTTGGGCAAATTAAATGTGCTGCCATCGCCACTACCATAAGTCGTACTAATTACCTTAAATAATGCAGCATAGGTTGTGCGACTAACGGCGCTACCATCACAAGCTAAATAGCCATCAGGCGCAGATTGTCCTGCATATGGCGTAATTGTGCCGACAGGCGTAGCACTTGCAACGGCTTTGGCGATTAACTGTCTTATATCATTATGCGCAACGGGGGACGCGTTGTGAGCGGATATATCTGCACTTATATCACCTTTTTTAGCTAACCCAAATATTACTTTATTAAAAATATCTGTTGTTATCATTCTTGCTGGTGATGTTGTAACTGATATACTAGTGGCATTATCAACCAAAAGATTTATACTAAATTGTTTGGTAATGCATGTCGAGTGATTATCTGCTGGTAAGATATCAGGCATAGTATCATATGCCACCGCATATAAGCCCTCTGGAACTTCTTCATTGGTTGAAGATGTACCTTTTGCAAAAATTCCTATCTGGCATATCGGAAAATTTTTCTTTTGACCACTATTAGTAATAGATGTACTAATTTTGCAGATATTGTTGTCTGTTGTGCATTCTATAATATCTAAAATTTTTAGGTCTGTTCCTATTAAGTCATTTTTATCCATAAGGTCTTCCAGTGACTTGATTGGTGTGGCTCCCAGCTTCACTTTAGTGATTTGAATTGAACAGTTGCCAGCAAGTGTTTTTGCTTGTAATTTTTTACCAAAAAGTGTCAGTTCGTATCCTGAAAGATTGGCCATTTACATTTCTCCTATCTTGTCAAAAATTTCTGTATATCCACTAAAATGTTGGGTTTCAAAGCCGCCATTTTGCGGATAAAATTCAAGTATATTTATTTCCACACTATCAAAAGTCTCAGTATATCCACCAAAATAACTTTTTCCTTTTACTTCTGTAAAAAATTCTATCCCTTCGCACCAAGACCTAACATTTTTTGTTTCTTCAATCACGCTTATGACATCATAAACTTTTTTTATATCTATCAACGGTTCTTTTATAAATGTAACTTTAAAAAAAAATGGCTTTCCACCATACTCAAACCACTCTAAAACTTTGGCCGATTGAAAAATCGTACTTACAGCACTTTCTATAGCCCAAGGCGTGCCTTTATATCGGTGCCATCCTTTAGATTCTTTCACTACTGCGCATTTTTTAGATAATGTATTAGCCAGCTCATAAAAATCCGCATGAAGTTGCCATGCCAAATCATCTATGATAGGTTCTGGAAGGTCCTCTAATCTATCTAATAGCAAAATTTTTGGAATCACACTAGATATGTCTTGTAATGATTTATCTATTGCCTTGGATATTGCCACTATTTGTTCATCTAGTATGGATGATGGCAGAATTTTTTTTAGTGTAATATTTTCCAACTCAATCATCTTCTACTCCACCAAAAACGACGTTAATTTTGTCAGCTACAGCAATTTGTACTGGCAAAATCTTTTTTGTACTTATATCATATTGTCCGCTACTTATCTTTGTATAATGTGGATTTTTAATTTCCACCCTCCTAGCACCAGCCTCTCTACATCGTGTAATCACTTCTGTGGTATTTATATCTCTACCTATTTTTGATTTTGTCCATAAAATCCACGTTTTTATAGCTTGTGAAATATTAGTTTTTACTACTTCACTAGCACTTCTGTCTATGTAGTAAGTTATATCTACATCGTACTTAACTATATCTGGGCTACAGACATTCACTTTATCTGTTAGAGGTCTAATCCGCCTATCATTACAAGCATTTTCAATTTCTTTTAATATCTGTGAGTTCGGCAAAATTCCTCCTTCTAAAATCGCAAATATATTTACCGTTCCTGGTATAGGCGATACTACACAAACATCAGCTATTTGTGAATAAACCTTTTTCGCCCAAAAAGCGTAGGCTCCAGCTGGCCCAGCTACAGAAAAGCTTTCTGGCGCTAGTCTAATTCTATTTCTATAAGACTCATCATCCTCCACATCTGTACCACCATTACTAATATCTATATTTTCCATAGATGATATATATGGTAAAAAATCCACTACTTGATGTATTTCTCCAGGTATATATCCATTACCAATTTTTCCAAGCTGTATACACATTGCCTTCGCTGTACCAGCTATACCACCGCTTGGTATAACCACTGGTTCCATTAAAGCAAAAATAACATTATCATCTGTAGATACCCTTATCCCTTTGGGAATAATTTTTGTATCTGGAAACTGTGATGATAGAGTAACTTTTATTGTACAAAATGCACCACATGCTGGTAATCTTTGCGCAAGTCCATATCCTATTTCATCCAGATATACCCCTTTGGCATATCTTAAAAGATTCATTTTACCTGCATGATTTATTCCAACCCTTTGCATAACCAGAACATATACTATTGTATTTAAAAAAAGTTGTATTGGGTCTGATGGAGCCAATGTCCGTTTAGTAATAGTTGTATACAACTCTGTTACTTGTGCACACACATCTTCAACACTGTCTGATATAAACTTTAGTGGTGATGATGTATCCAAAAAATTTTGTACTGTCATCCAATCATCACCCTTACTAATGGAGTAATACTCCCATCTTTATTACTCGAATATTTAACTTCTACAACTTTAGCTCTTGGTTCCCATTTATTAATTGCTTCAACTATGGACGCTGTTAGTAGAGGCTTTATTGCCACTACAGGCGCATCTAAGACAGATAAATCTACCCCAAAATCCCTATTTAGTGGTACGGTAGTTTTAGCTGTATTAATAATTGTGCGAATATTTTGTAAAATTTCTTTGATTTCTGACCTTGGCGCAAAATCAATTCCCGTCATCATTGGTGTAATATCTAAAATCATTTTTTTCTCCTTCACTATATTCAGTTAAAGTTAGTTCTAATTCAGATGAAAGAATCTCCCCATGTAATCCCATATAAATGGCATTTTCTGAAATTGTATTAATTACCCACTTAGCTTGTCCAACAGGTTTTCCATCTAAAATAAATTGCAAAGCTTCTCCATCTTCACAATATTTTTGCAGAGTGGCAGCCATTTTTTCAGGATTTATCCCACAATCTTTCCTTAGCTTTATCGTGAATAAAATTTTTTGTGTATCTGGGCCAAGGGACTCTAAAATTGGCTTTTGCATGACTATCTCATGACTGCTTATTCTCACACCAACTTGTTTTTTATAGTTATCAAAAGTAAAAATTTTCCCCCAAGATGTTACCTCAAAAACAACTTCACCTAAACTACCTATGGCACTATTGGGAATAACACTACTTATAATACCGCCCAATTCAGCAAAGTCAGACCATATATTCATACTATCCACCTACAATAACGTTAGAACTTCCTTCGATATGAATTCCAGTTTTACTGCACTTAGTGCATGTAGTAACATCACCAACACGTGTACAAGACCTACCATTAATGAAAACAGTACTACTTCCACTACTACTGACATATGAACCACTATGTGGACAATGGCAGTCACCAAAATCATTTTTTCTGTGTGCTGGACTACCATTTATAAAAACATTTTGACTACCTATCGTATTTACTCCCAATCTAATATGAGGGCAATCTGGTAAGTTATTATCACATATTCCTTTTTCTCCATCTCCAATTCTAGTTGCCTTAGGCATTTCTTCACCTTCAATTTAAATATATCATCTTGCCATTTATACGAATTTCTCCAACACAATTTATGGTTAGGTTATGGCTTTTTTTGTCATATTCTATATATGTACCATCTGGAAAATCCAGCCGGCGACTATTTACATTTGAAATTTGTGGTGGTGCATCATCTGAAAAAATTGACCCAATGCAGTATCCAGCATTTTTACCATTGGGCAACATTATACAAACTACCTGCTCACCTATATCTGGAATCCAATAATCTTTTACTCTTAAACTTCCACGATTAATTATTAAAAGGTCATCTGAAACCATATTATCTCTATCTGGCCAATACACTCTCACCGTACTTTTTGTAGCATTCGTCGAAGATACACGACCAACACGAATTATATTTTCCAAAATATTTTTTATATCAATAGCCATTTAAGCACCTCCTACAGTCAATAGATGTCACATATCCACTTGAATCTATCGCATGGGTAACTTTGGTGATAATATATCTACCATCAAACTTTCGAAATCCTCTTAATTCTACAACGTTGCCAGAAAAATATTTAAAGGTTCCTACGAACGTAAAATGTCCTACAAGTTCATTTTTATTACTACTTCTCAATCTACTTTTAGCTAAACTCTCCGCAGCTGCTATGTTTTTCACTTGTTCGTTAACTTGAAGAATTTTCCCCTCTTTTTTACTACTATCTGTAAATGTAGCTTCAATTACTTTACCTGTCTTACTGTCCTGATATTTTACGTGACAAGCCCTATAGATATTTCTTATTTTTGATGTTATTGAAAAATTAATTATATTTGACCCAATCTTGGTAATTGTAGTTTTTGCATCTTTTTTTTCATAGTCTTTTTCCTTAAAAATCACAATTTTTTCATCAGAAACCTTGAGAGCTAGACCATGGTCACCACAAACTTGGCGTAAAAAAGCCAAATCAGACTCTTCGACCTGTTCAGCACGTTCCAAAAAAACATCGTTTTTAACATCAAAAAATAATTTCATATTGGCCTTTTTAGCAATTTCTTTTGCACAAATAGAAAATCTGATTTTTTCCCATGCCTTATAATGAGCCACTGCACGTAAATTAGTATTATAAGGTACTGAAATTGCTTTAATAGTCACTTCGCTAGGAGGATAATTCATACTTATTTCATCTATTTCAAATTTTCCTAGAGATAAACTATTAGTACTACATATCTTTATAAAAACGTCTAAAATCGCTCCTTTATCTGGGAGCCATTCACCATTCCACAATTCATTTACATTCTGTACAGTCAGTTCTATATTGTCAGCTTCATTACTCATAACTTCCGTATATGTTATAGCTTTTAAAAATGGTTGTATATCTTCAGATATATTCTTATTGTTATACTTAATCCCAATTTGTACTCTTCTAACCACTTTTTCACCTACTCCATGGTGGTTTTAGTTGCGTTTCAGTATGAGGGATAGATGGCACTTTTAACTTATGACCAGCCGATAAAATTGCTTCATGGATATAGTTATCATTTTGTTCCATAAAAAAAGTCATATTTTTTTCTGACCCTGTTAGTTTTTTAGCTAACATATCCCACATATCTCCAGATACAGTAATGTATTCCTTTTCAATCATAACTTACCCTCGTCCTATAGTTACTTATATTAGCTAAAGCACGCGGTACTTGCTCTTCTACTGCCTTCTTTATAGTCGACTGTAGTTTTTCTACTGTAGAGGCTTTACATTCTCCATATATCTCAACAGGTATATTTATAGTCACGGTGGTTTTAGGATTAGTATCAGCTCCTAAAATTGCTCCCGCTTTTTTCCAAAGACTAAATCCTCTATTTTTATCCGCAAGTGGTATTATTGCTTCTGCTCCAGCTTCAGCTACTAGGCCAAGATGAGGTGTAGTAAAAATCCCACCTGTTGCATGTGCCTTTGGCTTATCTCCGCTAAAAACTTTTTTGATAGTTACAGATAAAGGTTGACTAAAAATATTTTTTATATTCTCCCACTTATCTGATAACCACGAAAATACTCCACCAAACGTAGAATATATAAACTCTTTAAATTGTGCTAAAGCGGCCATAGGGTCATGCCACATCAATGAACAAAATGTAGTTATTTCTTTCCAATGGGTGTACATATACACTCCAGCTGCTACTAAAGCCATAATGGCTATAATCACTACTCCTATTGGGTTGGCTAACATAACTGCATTAAGTGCTCCTTGTATAAAAATTAAACTCTTCGCACCAGCTCCCCAAAGAAAATTTGCTACTTGTGCTGCCTTTATAGCAACGATATTTTTATATTGTGCAGCTGTGTTCAAAGCAAATGCTATTTTTTCTCTATCTAAAAGGGCTAATGTCATTGCTTTTACTAATGCATATCCAGCTTCTACTGCCTTAGCGATTTTATATGCAACAATTAAAGTTCCTACTGCTGTAGCTGTATATATAATTCCCGCTGTCAAACGTGGATATTTTTGAGCAGTCGATGCTATACTACCTGTCCACTGAGCTAAAATACCACCAATTTTAGCTACTGGAGGTAAAAAAACGCTACCTATCGCTATAGCCACTGACTCCATAGAAGACTTTAATTTTATCATTGCCCCCTGAGCATTATCTTGCATAGTTTCAGCCATCTGGTTGGCAGCACCATCGCACTTTTCAAGCTGTGCTGTTAATTCATTTAATTTTTTTGGTCCTTGGTCTATAACCGCCAACCAACCAGAAGCAGCTTCTTGGCCAAAAATCATTTTTAGCATGGCAAGTTTTTGCTCTTTTCCCATATTTTTGGTTTTCTCTGCCAGCTCTTTAATAATATGCCCCATCTTACGAGGTCCAGATGTATTGTTCATTTGGATGCCCAAACTTGCTAAAGCAGCTTTTGTTTCACCTTGTTGTTTACTCAAATCACTAGCACTAAGTCCCATTTCTTTCATAGCTTTTATTGCTTTTTCTGATGGCCCTGCTAGGCGCAAAAATCCTGCTCTAAGTGCCGTGCCAGCTTGTGTTGCCTTAATGCCCGAATTTGCCATTAATCCAGCTAATGCTGATGTCTCTTCCATACTGGCCCCAAAAGCCTTAGCCACTGGTGCCGCATATTTCATAGTTTCTCCCAGTCTAGCTACATCAGTGTTAGTCCGATTGGCTACTGTGGCAAAAACATCTGCCATATGTCCAGCTTGGTCGGCAGATAATCCAAAAGCAGTCAAGTCATCCGAAACGATATCTGCTGTCTGAGCTAAATCTTCTCCAGATGCCGCTGCTAAATTTAATAACCCCGGCATACCAGCAATTATTTGGTTCGTATTCCATCCCGCTTGTCCTAAGAAAGACATTGCATCAGCGGCTTGACTTGCAGAAAATTTTGTCGTCGCTCCTAAATTTTTAGCTGTTTGTTCTAATTTTTCCATTTCAGAATTAGAAGCAGAAGTAATAGCTTTGACTTTAGACATTTTAGCTTGGAATTCTGCAGCAGTTTTCATAGCGCCTATAAAAGGAGTTGCAATAACGCCTGCAATTGCTATTGTCGTACCGGCACTAGCAATTGCATTATTAAAATTATTTCTAAGCATTATTCTTTGCTTCATAACGGCCGCTAACTGTGCTTCTTCTTCTCTAATTCTGGAAATTTCCCCAGTTAAACGGGCCATTGATGTTCTATACATGTCTACATCTATTCTGCCTTGCCTAAACTGTCTTTCCAAAGCTCTCTGTTCTGCTCTTATCCTTCTCGTGCTTTCAGAAAATTGTTTCAACTTAGCCCTTGAAGAAGCAATAGACGATGTAAAAGATGCACCCAAAATACCATTTATTTCAAAAGCTAATCTAAATATTTTTTCAGTTGACATTCTATCCTTCCATTAAATTAGGCGGCATTTGCCGCCCCTTTATTTGTTATATTCTTCTTCTAAAATTTCAAACCAATCATATATTTCATGTACTGATTGACTAAACCAATCTATTGATATTTCTCTTAGTTTTAGGCAAATTCTTCGGTAGAACTTTGTTGGAGTGTCTGTTCTGCCAAAGGTAATAATAAAAAATTATATACCGTTTGACAGGCAACTGCATAATCTGAAATATTTTCTTTTTTCAAATCTTCTACTGATATTGATAAAGCTTTTGCCGCCAACTCCGCTTGAAAAAAAGATGTAGCTGTAATAGAAAACTGTGGTCCATGGGCCATCACAACCTTTTTCTCTGCACTTTCAAAGTCATAGCCATTTAAATTTTTTAATCCATTTTCTAATTTTTTTAAATCTATCATAACCCCAAAGCCTCTCTAACATCTGCATAAAAATCAAATCCATTTATATTACAAACTCTAGCAAATTTGTCAATCTCTATTTTAGTTATTCCATCTATATCCATTTTAAAGTAAACACACTCCATTTCATTACTAGAACCAGTTGTATTACTTTGACTAAATTTCCCTAAGTTTGTTTTCTTGGGTACCGCTCTAACAAATACACGAACACTTTCTGTTCTTAGCTCTCCCATACCAGATTCATAGGATTGCTGAGCTCCTCTAAACTCTAAATCATGGGCTTTAGGTGCAGATAAATCTGTAATGTCTGAATTTATCGTTCTCCACTCTATTTTTATGCCGAGCTTGCCAACCATTCCTTTAGTAGGCATATCCACTTCGCCATTAATTCCTGCACCTTTCATTGTATCGGACATGTATTCAATATCGGGAAGGGTAATATCTGCTGCACCAAGTTCACGGCTACCACTAAAAACTGTAAACCCAATCAATTTATCCTTTACTATATTCATATTTCCCCCTATTATCGTTTAAATAATGTTTTCAAATATGATGGAGCATATTCTTGTAACCAAACAATTTCGCGAGCTGGAGAAGGTGGCGTAATAAACACATGAAAAACAATTTTTCCATCCATCAAATCTGTAGTAGGATTATCTTCTTGTCTAAATTCAGTATGCCCACCAACTAAATATCCTTTAGCAGTTAGACCATTTAACCACACATTAGCACTATCTACAATTGTAGCTATTAATCTTGTATTAACTGGATTATCAATTTTAGACCAGAATGTTGTTATCAAAGTATTATTAATCCAATTAAACATTCTTCTAATAGAAATAAAATTATCTTTAACATCTGTATTACTAGGGTACACGGATGTTCTATTTCCCCAAGCTTTCCATCCCCCAATAAAATTAATTGCTGTAACTACACCTTGTCCATTCAAATACTGTGCTGAAGACGTATCTAAAAATACATCAGTATTATCTTGTAAACATGCACCGCTACATTGCAATGACTGATTAGACGGAGACCAATATGGTATATCATCATGCATACTATCTGTTTTTGCAATAGCTCCTGCTAGCTGTGTAGATAGATAATACATATTATCTCCAAGCTTAACTTTTGGCCAACAAGCCACTAAATTTTTATCAACATAATTATTTTTATTTTTCCACGAAGAAATATCACTATACTTCTTTACTATATCAGTAGGAATATCTACTAAAGCTATTGCATTAAAGCAACCATTAATATTTGTCGTTTTAGATTTTAAAACGGCTCCCACTAAAGGATTAGTAGACCACTGAGGACTTACTAAAACACCTGGTATAAGTCCAAATCTTGGATATACCTCGTTCACCAATTCTAATCCAGTAATTTTCCCAGAAGATATATCAACTCCACCTATAATATCCGATTCAGACACAGCGGCAACATCTAATTTTTCAGCATCGATAATAATTTTATTCAAGCCATTTAAATTTCCACTTGGCAAAATAGTTATAACTAAATTTTCTTCATCGTAAGCTACAGTATAATCAACATTTATAGTTGAGTACTCATTTAAAGACCCCTTTTTTACCTTCAAGGTAGATAAAATAATCGGTTCTTTGATGATAGCCATCCCCGATGCAACAGTAACTTCTTGATTTAAAATATTTTTTTTATGTTTTTTTGAATCCAAAACATTTATAAAAACTACCGGCGCTACATTAAATAGTTCAAAAAATGATTTCATAAACTCACATAATGTATACTTTTCCCAATCTTCACTATACCCCAACTTTTCTACCGCCTCAGCTAAGTTATAGCATAAAATAGGAACATTAATATTATCTTGAGTTTGAACCAAATGGACCGGAGCAGTACCAACTACAACTGGTATTGATGCCGAAATATTTGTCATTGGTATCAGAGATGTTGGTATTTCTTGACCATGTGAACCATGAATATACAATTACTTCATCTCCTTTAACTGTTTAACTGCTAATGCTTCCGGTGTTGAACTACTTCTCAATGCATTAACTGATTGATTAATTTTTGACAAAGGAACAAATAAAAAATCTATCAAAGGACATTTTTGAATTAATTCTTGTGCAATTTTAGGTTTTTCATTAAAAATTCTGTTTTGCATCAAATCAAAACGATACATATTGGGACCAATATATATAACTTTTTCATTCTTGTCTGATTTTATTTCCATATAACTTCCTCCACTGGTTGTGCTACTGTATACTGTAACGTTGCATATCCAAACCAAAAAGGGTATGGCTGTACCTCAAGCACTTCCCATTTTAATGGTAAAATCAAGCGAAATTTATTTTTAATGGTACGATGCTTTAAAAACCATTGTCTACAATGTTCCATTACGTTTAGTAAATCTTGCCAAGCGCTTTCTTCTACCCCATAAAACCCAAATGTTAATCCAATTGTAGCCAGAGAACCATTCCCATTCAATTTTTCACTATTATCATCATCGATTTTTTGCAGTGTAATTACAATCAAAGGATAACACTCTTCCTTAGTTAAATTCTCATTGGATATATGTTGTATATATACTTTTATTGGGGCTAATGTCGTTTCAGTATGCATCCGATACTCTTTGACTGCTAATTGAATGCTTTCTTTTAAACCTTGTAATAACATTATAGGAATCATTTTCTATACCCCATTAGGAATTTTTCTACTTCCTTTTTAAGAAAAATATTTACATTTTTGGTTGCATTGTCAGCTACATAATTTATGATAGTAGGACTGCCAAGCATTGATGGTACTGATGGTCCACACTTTTTTTCAATTGGAAGTGACTCATTACTTGTACGCTGAAAAACTCCAATATGACCACTTTTCATCCTAGCCAAAAAAGCATGTGGAATATGGCCCCCTTCACCTTTAATGACTTGAGAAAAAAGATACCGCCCTTTAGGCGGTCTATGTTCTGGAACATTAGCTGGAGTATGATAAAAATAAGCTAAATCATTTGCTCTTCCACGTGCTTGTAAAACCGCCCTGAGCGTTTCAACATACGTAATTCTCTTTAAAGCCCTAATAATGTATTGCGGTAGTAATGTATATTTTTCCTGAATCTTTTTAGTAGCATCGTTTTTAGCTTTATTAATCGACTTTTTTATAGCAGTAGAAGTTGCTTTCTTTAATGCTCCCGGCATATTTTCTAGAAGCGTCATTGCTTCAAACATAGCTTCATTATCAATATCTATACTAAGCATTAAAATCCACCTCCTATTCTATATACTCCTAATGAAATCGTTACTACCCCAAAACTGTTAAAGCATTTATCCACGACATATATTTTCCCATCTAATTTAAAATTAGCCCCTTGTGGTGGCAATTTCTGATGATTTTTAATAAAAACTTCTTCTTTAAGTGAAACAGTAATATAATCTCCATGCAATCCATCGACTATTTTTTTCTTACCACGAGAATTAGAAAAATTGCCACTCACTACAGCCAAACATTTCATACCATTAACATCGTGATAATCTGCAAACTCATTTTCATTTATAAAAACATTATCTATATCACTCATTACTTGGTCTTTAAACATTTATTTTTACCGCAACGGTTAATGCTGCACTACTTTTACTAGCAACTGCAATACCAGCAGGAACACCGGACGATGTTTTATCTATATTATTGTTAGATTTATTCCAGTAAACCCTATCTCCTTGGCGAATTTCCAAATTTGTTGCGGCAGGCAACTCAAACACGCCCGTCAAATTAACCGTACCTTGGTCTCCAGTATTCAACTTAGAAGCAGAAATACCTATACAATCTGCAAATGGTATTACCTCCATATAATCTGTATTAGCGATTGCAATATAATCAATCGCATCGCCTTTTTGTAAAAAAGTAGCTATTGCCATTTCAATTCCTCCTTACATTCCAGTAGATTTATAAAGCCCGCGAAAGTCCAAAATATTAACACCAAAATCCATATATATTCTCCACTGGATACCAAGTGAATCAAAAAGAATCTGGCTTTCAATTTTGGGTTTTTCTACACCATTTAAATACGTGACTTCAACGCTTGGATAAAGACCAGGCGCAGCTGCTAAGTACCATGCTTTACTATCTGTAAGTTCTGGGTCTGCAACTACTGTTAATTTGTTAGCAAACGGGTTTGGTGTTGCATTCTGTTTTGTTGGGTCTACTGTTGAGGACACCAGTTGTGTAGCTAAAACCTCTAATTCTACAGGTACAATTAAAAATGCTGGTTGAATATTTAATTTTTCTTTACCTTTAATATTGGTTTGCTTAGCCATCGCCGCCTTAGCTTTTCCTAATGATTCAATGGAAAGCGTGCCTTCGCCTAAATTTGCATGTGTCTTATGAAAAAGCGCCACTTTATCAATAACTTTATTATCTTCTAAAGATTTATAAACTAAGTGATTTATCAATCGACGGGCAGATGCACCATATCTAGCTGGAATTTGCTTTAATGCACCTAAGTCATCATTAATGATAGCTTTACGACTTAATGAAAAAGCACGTCCATAAGTTTGTACATCTGTAGTAATAGCCGATTCAGCAACTGTGGAACTTTTGAATTCGCCACTTTCTGGTATAAGTTGCAAATCATCTGTCTCACTTAATCTATAACGACTAGATTTTTTAAAATCAGTATTGCTCCCCTTTGATGTCCATAGCTGAAACGTAGTAGGAGCGCTTATATAAGCCTGTGCCATAGATTTATTTGCTACAGACGATAAAATATCAGGAAATGCTCCAGCACCAGTTAATGCTCTACGAATAATATCTTCTCTACCATAATGGTTGACATTTTGCCCTTCTCTTAGACAACATTCTTTAGCTAAATCCATAAGACTAATATGTCGAAAATCTTGAGCTCCTTCTGTCGGCGATTTTACTTGTAATCCTGCTCGCAAAGACAATCCATCTACCGCAGCATGGCGAAATTTTGTACCTTCATCATTACCAACAATAATGTTGCTTGGAGTGTTTTCAGACATCTTTTTTTCTAAAATAATTTTTCTAACTTCGTCAACTGTTTTACCGGATTTGACATATCCGTCAATTTCCTCTGATGGCATAGAAAAATTCCGACACATCTTACTAATTTCTGCTACACGAAATCTCTCATTTTCTATAGCTTTATTAATTATTCCATCCAGTTCATTTTTTGACATTTCTTCTCCCCCTTTTTCCATTGACCTACCGATGCCAACACTTGCATCAGCAGGTACAGATGCTATAGATATTTCATATGGTGTCCATTTAGTCGCTACATTACACGGACCACTAAACCGCCCATTACTACTTTTTACGCCAGTAGCTACTTCTTCCCACACATCTACAACATACCCAACAGACACACCTTTTAAGGTTCCAGATAAAACCTTTTGATAAATTTCTTCGGATAATGCATCTGTATCAAATTCAACTGTAGCTATACATCGATGCGTTTTTTCATCCAAGTTTGCGTTAATTACTTTTCCTAAAACTTGACTGCTATCATGATTAAACAACAAAACCCCTATATCTTGTAAACGTCCCAAATCAACTGCACCTTCATCATGGCACAAAATTTCAGGCCCAAAAAATCTTTTATAAGGAGTTTCGCTGGAAAAAGATAATGTGATTTCTCTTTTATCAACATTTTGACTTCTAAAATTCAAGGACATATCGCGATATAAAATTTCTTTTTTTGACATCTTACTCTTCCTTTATATGATTACTTTCTGCAGCTTGTACACTTTCCGGAGTATGTATCGTCAAATTTAATCCCAAAGATTCAGCATACTCTTTTTCTTTGGCCATTTGTCGAAGTTGGCTTTCCCAATCATATCCTCTACTTGCGCACCACTGAGATAATGTCATTCCTGCATTTTGCATAGATTGAATGTCGGCAGCAACTTCTTTCTGCGGGTCTATCCAATCCCACCCTGGAGCTATCCACTCAGCAGATATATATGCACTCTTATCTTGGTAAAAATTTGGAATATCAATAAGACCTTTTAAAACCGCGGTTTCTACAAATTTCTCCCATACTGGTCTACAAAAATGTTCTATCATGTATTTTTGAATAGGCAAAAATGTCCTTCTATCTTCTAAATGACCTTGTCTTGCACTAGAAAACGTGGATTTTGAAAAATCACGACTAATAAGTTCATAGGATAATCCTAATCCTGCTCCAGACATTTTTTCTTGTATCTCTACAAAATCTTTTGCTGTAGTTATAGACCTAGATGGATTAGCTGTCGTTACTGATTCACCAGGCCGTAAATGTTCAATCATACCTGGTCGTATGCTTTCAATTGGCTTTCCTTCTCCATCTTTATTCTGTCTTCCTATATGTGGAGCACTGGGCGAATTTTTAGTAATAAAAACAGAAAAACAGGCGGCTATCCTAGCGGCTATAGTTTCAGCCGTCATATAATCGTCTGTTTCCTTAATTCTTTTTATTGTGCTCGCCAACTCTGATATTCCTCTAATTTGGTCAGAATGTTTTTTAAACCAAAGATGTAGCATACCATTTGCAGGCACCCTTTCAGAATCGTAAGTACAATAACCATCTTTACTACATTTTTGTATCCAATAGGCAACTGGCCTTAAATAGTTGTCTAGCTCTATTCCTGAACGGATAACATTTCCATTATTAGACTGTACTAAATAATTATCTAACAAATCGGATTTTATAACCTGTAATCGTAATGGCAACTTTGCTCTTTTATCCAAAACTAATCTAACAAAGCTTTCACCATCAACAATTTTTCGGCGAAGAAGCATAGCCTGTAATTCATACATAGACTGCTGTCCGGTAATATCACAGTTTTCTGCATGGCACCACTCTTTCCACAACCTTTCTAAGTCATTATTTATATCTTGGTTTGGGGTACGTGCTTGCGGAATAATGCCTGTCCCTATAACATTTCTAACAATTGCACTAATTGCCGATGCAGCAATATCACTATTATTTTCTAAGTATCTTGCTCTGGCTTTGATTAAATCTCGTTGATTTTTATCCGCATTTTCTGTATCAGTATTAACCGGCATCCACATATCGTTAAGCCTATTAACTTGACCTGCTTCATAGTTTTTTACAGCCATATTGTATACATTTCTGGTATACGCCCACTTCGGAGAGATGAAGCAAATAAATCTTTCTAACCAATTCATCTTCATTGCATTCCCATTTGAGCATATGTTCTACTACCACAATCACGGTCTAAAATTGCTGCTTTCAAATCAGCTTCGCGCTGATAAAGCACACGCAAATCTGCTTTAGTCAATCGTCTATTATCGATACTATATTCTTGTGCTCCTTCTTCAATCGCAGCTATAGCTTTTTGTACCCTACCGAGTTGTAATTCCAAACTCTCCAATGGATTCACCTCCTTTCTAGCCAATTTTCTGTACCAGTAATCCAATTATCAACTTTCTTTTCTGATGAAACTTTCTTTTCTACAGGAGTATCACATAAGTATCTAACCCCTAAAATTTCTGCAGCTAATGCACTATTTGTTTCTGTATCCAAAAGGTGATTCTGAGCATGGCTAGATATTTTTTCCCATCTATAGGCTATTTCTCCATTTTTCATTCGGTGTTCTACTTTTTGCTCTGAACATAGCTGGTCGCAATACAGCCTATCAATGTTGCGATAAACATTGTAACTTCCATTTTCCCCACTCTTTATGGAAAGACGTCCCAAAATAAAATCTTTAAATTGATTGGAATCAAAAATATATAATCTTAACCCACTACTAATTCCTTTATCTAAAATACTCACCGAATATCGTGATGTTAATCGCCTTGATGCACCTTTTGTTGGCAAACAAATTCCATTCCATTTGGCACAGAATGCATATACCTCATCCGCATTATATCCAGAATCCATACAACAAAGATTAACATTTCGTACCTCTCCATTAGAATCCGGATAATTCCGATTCATTATTACTTCTATTTCGGTCCATGTTTCCGCCCTGCCGTAATCAATTAGATATGATGTCAGTCCAGAGGCCCATCCCCTTACTGACCACCAAAAATGATTCAGCTGTACATCAACACCCATAGTCAAAATTTGACATCTTTCTGGTACAGTACCTCTTTCATAATCAGCTTGCTTTTCCATAACAATATCTGATTTCATACGGCTAGATTTTGCCTCCCACGGCTCTGCAAGCCATGAATTAATGAAGTTCATAAGCTCTTCAGGTGCGTCCTTACTAGCCAAAAATTTTGATGCTATATCACCAAAGGTTACCCATGGTGAATAAAGTGAATTTAAGTGATACCCCACCGAGTGTACCACATATGGTGACCGTTTCTTATCTTCCACCCAGTTTTTCTTACCATCTTGAATCACACGTCTCCATTCACCAGAACGCAACATCATCATCTTATGTCTATCATCAATATGTTCACCACAATTTATACAAGCATAATACGCAACATGCTTAACTTGTTGCGGTGTTTTATACTCTGCTGGCCACTTAATTTGATTGAAATTGCGCCGCATACTCGTGACTTTAGTCGTGAGTAAGGCGCAAC
>JAHHSQ010000026.1 GCA_020025135.1 Pectinatus sp. | reverse complement strand
AAATTCTCTCTTATTTAAATGCATCAGACATTCTTTAGCATTCTCTTTTCTTCCCAAACTTTGATATAAAAATGCTAAGTTACGCCAAATAATTTCTGCCTCATCATCCAAAAATAAAGCCTGTTCTAATACCTTTACAGCTGCTTGTAATTCTCCTTTTTGCCAAAGCAGATTAGCTACTGTATTATATACCAGTATTTGTTTTTGTAATGATATTTTTTGCTCTTTTAGTTCCGTTTGTAAAATAACCAAAGCCTCTTCTGTCCAACACATTTTATCAACTAAATTATTTATCTCTCCAGCTATTAATTGCTGTAAATAAGTATGCATGAATGTAGAAAAAGATATATCTTTTTGTTCGCACTTACCTCCAACTGAAATTTTTTCTTCTGGGATATCATCGATAATAACCACATCATCAATAACTCCCTCTTTTTCTTCTACCACTTCTTTTCTATCAGGCGTTACAGTTTCGGCGTCAAAAATTTTCGCTAACAATTGGTCAATATTCGCCTCTTCATCCCCTAAAGGGACAGCTTTATTAAAGCTGTCCCCAATGAAATCATCATCATTAACATTATTTTTTTCTAATCCTGTAACTTCAGAATAAATTTCATCAACTACATTTGTAGACAACATCTCTTCATCTTGAATCTTTTTTTCCTTTTGCTGTAAATAATCGTGCAATTTGGGATATTCTCTTTCCAAATCAGCTTCTTCCAACCATAAGTTGAGCGCCAGCTTTATATCCATAATCGGTAAACTTGCCATGATATTTTCATTATCCAAAACAGCATCAAAATATTTTGCTAAAGCACGATAATCGCCCTTTTTCAAGGCGATTTCTATCTGTAAAACAATCGCTTCCTCATTTTTGGCATCCAATTGCAAAATAGTTTGTATCCATTTATCCCCGCGCTCATAATCCTCTGTAGCAAGATAAATCTTCGCTAAATCTACCATTAATTCTATATCTTTGATACCAGCTTCAAAAAAGCCAATAATCATTTCCATGGCTGCATTATATTTTTCTTCCTGTAAAAGCTTTTTTAACTGTTTCTTTTCTGTTTCTACATTTTCTTCGCCATGTGGGACCACTATATGCAAATCTTCATACTGTTTTCTGATTTCAACTGGTTTATCGGTAAAATTATTTGAATTTATAGAATTTGATGTCAACTGGCGCTTTTTATTCTTATTTTTCTTTATTTTTCTATGCATTTTCTTTCCCTCGCGCTATAATTTTTTTCCATATGTGTATTTTATCATAAACTTGTTTTCTAAATAACGGCAAATTGGTATCATCTTGTTTTTCTGCCACTTCCCGATATAAGTTTGGCATATTATCAGTTATTCCTGAAACGGCAATACGTGCTGATAAAATTATTTTTAATTTAACTGTTAAATCTGACAAAGCCGCTTCATAATGTTTCGCCATCATCGCCTCTTTATAAATATCTCTTATTCCTTCATCGCCATTTTCTCGTAATTTTTTTTCATAATATGGCAGAATACGCCACATTTTGTCTTTTTCTAAAAATTTTACTAAAATTATTAACTCTTCTCTCTTAGTATAAAGCATATTGTATGTAGCAATTTGTTCTACATCCTTTAAACCACTTTTATTAACGGATAAACACAATTTCTGCCAAATTAAATAATCATCTTTACATTGCAATAATACTGCAGCCCAATAGAGAATAGCATTATTATAATCTGCCTTTAAAAGAGCCAACTCTCCTAAATAACGCGCCGCTCTTATATCACCTTGTTGCCACGCTAATAAAAAATATTTTTCCGCTTCTAAATAAAATTTTCTATTCCAAAAAGATATGCCGGTAGAATATACCTCGTTACTCATTTTTATCTCCTAAATATTTTCTTCGCCAAAATAATAATGCATTTTGCCTCAGGGTTAGTGGTAATTGAAGCAATATTCCCTGCATGGTCGGAGATATTTGCGTTGATTTTAACAATAATTGCAAAATCGCCTTATAGTCTTCACTGATGTTCTTTTTGGATAAATAAAATGCTTCCTTATATTTTCCCTGCTCCCATAGATAAAACAAAATACCATCAACTTGTTTTTTGCCGTATTGTAAAAGCAAGGTATAAGCGCGATAAGAAGTTAATTGTTTATAAAGAAATTCCTTCTCATCTGGTTTTCTATACAAGGCACTTAAAATTTGATACTGCTGGGAAATGCTTTTCTTTTTCAACAAATAATAAAATTCTTTCAATACTTTATCGTCAAATTTATTATCTTGCAATAATTTTAAATACATGGTTAAAGCCTTTCGATAATCTCCCGCACATGAATATAATTTTACCAGTTTTTGATAAACAAATAATTTTGGATTTTCCCATGCTGAAAATTGTATTTTAGGATTTTTATCATGTTCTAAATAATTAATTGCTCTTTCTAAAAGCTTCAATTCCTTAGCATAATATTTCTTTTTTTCACAATACTCTGCTTCCAAAATCAACATATCACCGCGAATTGCTATATTTTCTTTGGCTATATCAAATTGCTGGAAAATTTCTTTTTCCGAAGAGCCATTTAAAATCATGCTTTGCAAGAGACGTAAATGCAATTTATTATCTGCACCTAATAATTTTACTCCTTTTTGCAATGCTTTTTTGCCGTAAAAAATAGCCTTTTTATAATCTCCTAAAGCATAATAACTATCTAATAGGTAAAATAAATAGTCATCATTTTCACCATTTTTAGCGATATCACTCAACAGAATATCTAAGTTACGTTTTATTTTATCTTTGCCTTTCAATACAGAAGGTGTATATCCAGTATGATAAATATATACATCGTCAGGCAGAACCATCATCTTTAAATTACCACCAGACGCTGTTTTTAACATTTCATGCACAGGATGTTCATAATGAATGTGTAGATAATTGCGAAAAATACGCATCTGATAAAAGCTGTTTTGATAACTATTGCCATTATCCTTATCTATATTAATTAATTTGCTCACTAACCCCTCTATCTCTTGCTCCTCAGCTTTATCTAAATAATTTATTAGACATTTACTAGAATTTGGAGGAAAGTATTCGTCAGCATCTAGAAAAACAATCCAATCACCATGAGCAAATTGCAAAGCAAAATTTTTGGCAGCGCTAAAGTCATCGTTCCATTTATAATCATAAACATTAGATGTATATAAATAAGCCAGCTCCTTACTAGCATCGGTAGAACCTGTATCAATGATGACAAACTCATCAACCCAATCTACCAAATATTTATACCATGTTGGCAAATTATCTGCCTCATTTTTCATGATAAGACACGCTGTGATATGTTGCGATGAAGCCGGAATGGTCGCCAATAAATTCTGTTTTTCATCTTGCCAAAAGTGATTATGAGGAAATTTAGCAATACTGCTTTCTACCGCTTCTAACAGGCGACGTGATGTTGCTCTTGCCAGTTGTAAACTGCGATAACGCAAATGATAAATACGCTGTTCATCCCCTACCGCCACCAATCCTGACTTAATAAATTCTTCGGCAAATAATATAGCCTTTTGCCATTGTCCCTCGCCATAATATATTTCTGCTAAAGAAAAGTAATAATGCTGTGGTTTCTTTCCTTCATTTACGATAGCTTCTTGAATAAGTTTTAAATTGCGTCGATTTTTTTCTGTCATTTTTTCATTGCTATAACCAGTATGCAAAATCTGTACATCAGAAAATCCCACTATGTATTGCAAAGTACTATTTCCATCATAAAGCTGTTCATGGACGCGCCCGCGGTATCTGATACTCGGCAAATTGCGAAAACCACGCACGATATATGCCGTATTAATAATACGATTATCCATGGTTGGGTCTATATTGACTATTTGACACATAAAAGCCTGCTGTTTCTTATCATCATCAATAGCCAAAATATTTTTTTTCATCCGCTTGGCCATATCTTTACTCAAATACTCATCAGCATCTAAAAAAACTATCCAATCGCCCTTTGCCTTATCTCTAGCAAAATTTCTAGCTGCACTAAAATCATCATTCCATGGATAATATAAAAGCTCTACATCTGCTTGACTTTTTAACCAAATGTCTCCGCCATCTGTTGAACCGGTATCAACGACAATAATTTCATCGGCAATCTCTCGTACCCCAATTAACCAACGCGATAAATGTGCCCGTTCGTTTTTAATGATTAAGCAAACCGATATTTTCACCATTTACCAACCTTTCTTTTCTCTATCCATGCCAAAAAAGATTGCGCTTCATTGGTAAATTCGGCCACTTTTTGCACTTTCTTAAAATATCTTTCTGCTCTAAACCAATCCTTACAATAATAGGCTGCCTTTGCTATATCTATTTCATCTTGTGGCGTAAGTTCTTCCGGCTTAAAATCATGTAAAACATTTTTTTCCAAAAACATTCCGGCTTGCCAATTTTCTTTTTTTATAAGCAGACGCCAAATTGTTAATTGTTGAGAACGAGAAAATTGTTCTGTCAATTGTAAATAACGTTTCTGTATTTTTTCTAAATTATTTTCCAATAATAAGTTTAAAAACGACATATAATTTTGAACGAAACTATCATCTAACTTGCCATCCGAAAAATAGGCTTCTAATATTTTCCAAACAGATGGCGGTAAAATGTTAACTAGTTCAGCTGGTAATCTATCCGCCAAAAGGCAAGTGATAAAAATATCATTGATATGCTCTTGCCAGTTTCGGAGAATTGCGTTATCCATCATTGATTCATCCTTTATATTATTCATTATCATACTCCAAATAATTTGATATTGATTAGTATAATGCCATTCATCTTGCAAAATAACACCTAGGTACTGAAAAAATGCCATATTACCACTTAAAAAACTGTTCTCCATTAAATACTGAATATCAACAAGATTTTTTTGATAAAAATTCGTCCACTTTTTTTCTACTTCAGAAGAGCGCAAAAATATTTGTGAAGCTATATTATCATATTTATTACTCCGCAAACTCATGTATAAATAATCCCTAGCTAATACTTTATCTTTATCTTTCATTAGATAAGCTAAATAAGCATAAAGTGAGGCCTTTATAGGGGCAAAATTATCCATAAGAAGGGGCGTATTCTTTTGTTTCTTGTGTAAAGCAAGTGCTTCCTGAAAATTACAAAGAGCTAACTCATTATTTTTTGCTAACCAATAACAGACACCTTTTTGATAAAGGAACTCTGCTGATTGGGGAAACAATTCAATAGCACGATTTACTATAGGCAGAATTTCATTGACATCTTGTGCCGTCATTTGCAAACTATTAATTAATTTAAAATAAACATTTCCCTCCAAATTAAAACTGCTCTTTCCTTCTCGCAAATGTTTTTCATAAAAATATACAGCTTTTTGATAATTTCGTAGTCCATAATAACAATCACCTAGATATAAGTAGTACCGCGGATTATCACCATATATAGCAATATCCTTTTGCAACATCATTAAATTGCGAGCTAATTTCTTATCTATTAAAGAAGTGGTATACCCAGTATGGTAGATAAGAATTTCTGGATACGTCATCATTTTCGGCGAAACATCACCTTTTTTACTTAAATATTCATGTATTCTTCCACGATAATGAATATCTCTTCTTCCTCTAAAAATTCTCGCTTGTAAAAAACGGTTCTGCTCCTTATTTGCATTTTCCCTATCTATATTTACCATTGTCGTGAGTAGAACTTCCTGCTCTTTGGGAATTTCTTGTAGCATCATTTTTAATGATAAATCAGATTGTAAAAATTCATCTGCATCTAAAAAAATAATCCATTCTCCGAGAGCTTTCCTAAGAGCAAAATTTTTAGCCATGGCAAAATCATCCTGCCAGATAAAATGCCAAGGGGTAATTCCCTCTTTTTTTAACAATTCAACTGTGTTATCTGTAGAACCAGTATCAACTACAATAATTTCATCAGCATAAGGTTTTATCTTAATGAGCCAATCAGCAATATTTTTTGCCTCATTTTTGACAATCAAACAAGCAGAAATATAAATCTTTTTCTTTTTGTCTTCTATTATCTGCAATGATTGTTGTACCATCCGTATATCACTAGCAAAATAACTTTCTGTCGCAATATCTCCTTTGCCGTAAAGAAAAATAGCTTGTCGAAAAGCCTGCTCTGCTTTCAAATAATTACTTTCTTGTAATTCTAGCCAACCTAAAAAAGCATAAAAATCTGGCAACTGGGGATATTTTTCAATAGCGCTGACAACTTTATTATAAATGGATGGAAAATCTGCTCCTAATTTGATAAAAGAATTTATATAATTTCTCCAGATACTAACTTCTCCATTTAAAACTTTATATTCCTGCTGCTTGAAATATGCTTCTATGTAATCAATACATTTGCGATAATCTCCTAAGGCAAAATAAGTTTCCGCCAAATGATGCAATAATTGCTTATTTCCGCGCTTTTCTTCAGCTAATAGTATCGGCAAATTACGGGCTATTTTATCATCAATACATTGAATATTATAACCCAGATGATAAAGTTTCAAAAACGGTATCTTCTGAAATGATAATCCACTCTTAGCAAATGGTTGTTCATGTATCTTGCCCTGATAAACTATACCGGAACGGCGGAAAATTCTTGTATTATAAAAAAAATGTTCTATTTTATCGTCATTTAAATCATATTCTAGGTGCAAAATAGCATTTACCTTTGGATTAATATCTGCAGTGGCAATGGCGTTTCTTAACACTTCAGCTACACCATCTGCCCAATATTCATCGGCATCCAAAAAAACAATCCAATCGCCATTAGCTTGCTTAAGCGCATAATTTTTAGCTGCTGCAAAATCATTTTGCCACTTAAAATGCTTTATAATAACTCCATACTTCTTACAAATCGTAATCGTTTCATCAACAGAGCCAGTATCTACGACAATTTGTTCATCGCTGTATAATTTAGCTTGTTGACACCAACGTTCCATATTATGGGCCTCATTTTTCACAATTACACAAGCCGTAATGATTAATTTTTCACTGCGCCGTAAAATTTGCTCCCAGTTTTGACACATTTTTCTCCCTAAATCCAAATTCTGGCCTCGAAAAACAGTCTGTTCTAAGCCACTATAACTTGTCGCCCGTTTGATAGCTTCTTTCATCTCTTTTACAGCTTCACTATATTGATAATGCCTTGCTTTATATTGAGCTAATTCAGCTGGAAAATCGCCTATTTCTGGAAAATCATTCTTCGCCAAAAGCAAGAGTTGTTCTTGCACTTTCTGCGGAGCCTTCTCTTTTTGTAAAAGTCGAAGAAAAAGTCGATATGGTGATGTGGCAAATGTCGTATTTTGTCTACCGCTTTGAATAGCCTTGTTAGCATAATATAAAGCTTTTTTATTGTCATTTAAAATTTCGTATGTTTCTGCTAATTCTGTCCACAATATCGGGTCCTCTTTTTTAGCTGATTCCTTTAATAAAAGCGGTAAATTACGTATAGCTTTTTTTTGTATAATATCTGCAGAATAACCAGTATGTAAAAAAGTCAATAATTGAGGTGAAACCTTATCTATAAATGGAATAGATTTTATTTTTCGCAATTGCTCATGAATCGTTCCCGCATATCGCAAATCAGCTTGGTTTTTAAAAATGCGAGGCGCATAAAAACTATTCAATAATTTACCACCAACTGCAGTATCTATATTATCAATTTGGCACAGTAAAATTTCTGCCTTAGTTGAGTACAAAAATTTGCGGATATTTTGATAATCTCTAGTTTGTAAAAATTCATCAGCATCTGGAAAAATAATCCAATTAGAATTAGCTTTTTGAATGGCAAAATTACGGGCAGCAGAGAAATCATTATTCCATGGGAAATCATATAATTTAACCTGAAATTGCTCAGCTATTTTTCTAGTTCTATCGGTAGAACCGGTGTCAACAATAACTATTTCATCTACCAATTGTTGGATAATAGAAATATTTCGGGCAAGATTATTTTCCTCATTTTTCACAATATAACATGCTGTCAATAACTTTTTCATCAATATTCTTCCTTTTAAAAATCTAATATATTTATTAATATTAGCACAAATTACTATAAAGCTAATACAAAAAAGGGTAGCTACCAACAATAGCTACCCTTTCGTATCTTATATAGTGAAATCAATTACCATTGTTTTTAAAACAACAGCTTTAACAATTCCCGTACCAAAAGCAAGGGATTCTTGGTTTTCCGAGCATTAAATATAAGTCGAAACATATATATTATATACTCTAACCCAAGCGTAGATTTCCGCGTACCTCACGGTATTTTTTCGTTTATTTTAGGCAAATCAAACGAGCACGCCTTACACTCCCATAACTAAGCAGGGAAGGATATGTCATTTTTGATAAGCTCTCAAAACTATTTCATAGGTATTAGTGGTATATCCTAAAAAACCAAATCATTAACGCAACAACTGCAAAACGTTCTGGCTACTCTGGTTAGCCTGAGCAAGCATTGCTTGAGATGCCTGAAGAAGAACATTGTTCTTCGTGTATTCAGTCATTGCCTTAGCCATGTTAACATCGCGGATGGTGGATTCAGATGCCTGAACGTTTTCGCTAGCCGTGGTCAAGTTATCCTGTGTATAATCGAGTCTGTTTTCTACAGAACCGATTTGGGTCTGTTCTTTCAAAGCAATGTTGATAGCATTATCGAAGACGTTAATAGCTGCATTAGCAGACTGACGAGTGGTTACATCGATGGTCTTCAAACCGCTCTTACCATTTTGAATATCCAAACCTTGCAAACCGAGGGCATATGCTCTCATATCTCCTAAACCAACACGAATAGCCTGATTGGATTTAGTGCCAATTTGTAAAGTAATGGAGTTGTCATTGGATTTGTTCTGTGCAACGATATTTTCCTGCCAAGCATCGAGTACAGAGTTGACGGATTTTTTAATATTGCCATCTTTACCGCTAACACTGATGGTAAAGCCTGCGATATTATGAGCCAAGCCTCTGCCGTTAGAACTGATGGATAAAACGCTAGCACCATCTGCTGTAAATACGGAAGTTGCATCTGCACCTACACCAATATAGCTACCTTCTCCCATACCAGCCTTAGCTGAAGAAGCGAAGAGAACACCACCAGTTAATTTACCGCTAGAACCAGCAGCTTTATTGGCATTTTCAAAGATATTAGCAATAGTGGTCTTAGAACTTACTGCAAAGTGAGTGGTAATGGTTTTGCCGTTAGCGACGAAGGAAACGGTAACTGTGTCACCATTAGCGATGTTCAAGCTGTTGCCATTACGGTCTAATAATGTAGTCAAGGTACTAGCAAATTTTGTTTTTACATCTAAGGACTGGTTGCTGTATACAGCTGTAACACCGCCAGAGATGAACTGGTTTTTAGAACCATCAATCAAAAGCTGTCCGTTATAGGTAACGTTAGCATTGTCGTTGATTTGGTCAACAGCCTGATTTAAATAGTCCTGAATAGTTTTACGGTCGAAAGTGGTATTGGTATCGTTAGCAGCATCGATAACTTTTTCTTTTAAAGTTTTCAAGATGTTAACGGTAGAAGATACAGCACCTTCAGCTGTTTTTAACATATTCTGACCATTTTTAGCATTCTGGTTGTCCTGGTCTAAGGAAGCGATTTGTACCATCATGCGTTCAGAAATAGCATAACCTGCTGGTGAATCAGCAGCGCTATTGATTTTCATACCAGAAGATACTTGTTGCAAGCTTTTTGCTAAAGCTTTGCTGTTGCGGCCCATGATGTTTAAGGTGTTGAGAGCCGACATATTATGTTTAATTACTAATGACATTTTTCATTCCTCCATGAGTAAAAATAGTGTCCATCCTGGACAAAGCCGATATCACAATCCGTCAATTACATGAGTCTTTTCGTTGGTTATAAAATTATTATCAAAAATTTTTACAACCTCATCAAAGACAAAATTGCAAAGACAATTTGATGCACAAAACATGAGAACTATCACTATCACGTTTTAACCTTAATTAGTGGGATGCGTGACTAAAAGATAGTCACACATCCCTAAAAACTAAGCTACCATCTTATTAGTGTAACAACTGTAAAACGTTCTGGCTACTCTGGTTAGCCTGAGCGAGCATTGCCTGAGATGCCTGAAGAAGAACATTGTTCTTCGTGTATTCAGTCATTGCCTTAGCCATGTTAACATCGCGGATGGTGGATTCAGATGCCTGAACGTTTTCGCTAGCCGTGGTCAAGTTATCCTGTGTATAATCGAGTCTGTTTTCTACAGAACCGATTTGGGTCTGTTCTTTCAAAGCAATGTTGATAGCATTATCGAAGACGTTAATAGCTGCATTAGCAGACTGACGAGTGGTTACATCGATGGTCTTCAAACCGCTCTTACCATTTTGAATATCCAAACCTTGCAAACCGAGGGCATATGCTCTCATATCTCCTAAACCAACACGAATAGCCTGATTGGATTTAGTGCCAATTTGTAAAGTAATGGAGTTGTCATTGGATTTGTTCTGTGCAACGATATTTTCCTGCCAAGCATCGAGTACAGAGTTGACGGATTTTTTAATATTGCCATCTTTACCGCTAACACTGATGGTAAAGCCTGCGATATTATGAGCCAAGCCTCTGCCGTTAGAACTGATGGATAAAACGCTAGCACCATCTGCTGTAAATACGGAAGTTGCATCTGCACCTACACCAATATAGCTACCTTCTCCCATACCAGCCTTAGCTGAAGAAGCGAAGAGAACACCACCAGTTAATTTACCGCTAGAACCAGCAGCTTTATTGGCATTTTCAAAGATATTAGCAATAGTGGTCTTAGAACTTACTGCAAAGTGAGTGGTAATGGTTTTGCCGTTAGCGACGAAGGAAACGGTAACTGTGTCACCATTAGCGATGTTCAAGCTGTTGCCATTACGGTCTAATAATGTAGTCAAGGTACTAGCAAATTTTGTTTTTACATCTAAGGACTGGTTGCTGTATACAGCTGTAACACCGCCAGAGATGAACTGGTTTTTAGAACCATCAATCAAAAGCTGTCCGTTATAGGTAACGTTAGCATTGTCGTTGATTTGGTCAACAGCCTGATTTAAATAGTCCTGAATAGTTTTACGGTCGAAAGTGGTATTGGTATCGTTAGCAGCATCGATAACTTTTTCTTTTAAAGTTTTCAAGATGTTAACGGTAGAAGATACAGCACCTTCAGCTGTTTTTAACATATTCTGACCATTTTTAGCATTCTGGTTGTCCTGGTCTAAGGAAGCGATTTGTACCATCATGCGTTCAGAAATAGCATAACCTGCTGGTGAATCAGCAGCGCTATTGATTTTCATACCAGAAGATACTTGTTGCAAGCTTTTTGCCAAAGCTTTGCTATTACGGCCCATGATGTTTAAGGTGTTGAGAGCCGACATATTGTGTTTAATTACTAATGACATTTTTCATTCCTCCATGAGTAAAAGTATTGCCCTTCCTGGACATATCACCAACAAAGCCCGCCGATCGCTCGAGCCTCATTGGTGTTCTCAAATTTATTATCGATAGCTAAAAAAAAAACTTAAGCGAATTAATAATTTTTCTTAAAATTTTCTACTAAAATAACCAGCTGAAAAATGTTGCTTCGCCTCATAGGCATTAACACGATTATTTTGATTGCGCTTGCGTATCAGCCACGCCTGCCCTAAAGAACGTATTTTAGCACTAAGCGGATTAATTTGACCAATGAGTGCTCTCCCCTCCTCGGTCAGATGATAATCATTAGGTGGCAATTCTTCAATTAATTTCTGCAAAGTCAAACGTTGCTCCAATAATTGCAAAAACATATCGATATTATCTTTTTTCAAAAATCTGTACATTTCTTCAGTCAAAGTAAAGAACTTCTGCCATAACTCCGCAGCCTGTAAATTCGCCTGAGCGTCTTTTTCTCCATTCCTCAACTTTAATTTCCTCCTAAACGCCCCGCCAATAAAATCATATGGTTATCACCAATACATAGAAAAAGTTATAACAAATTGCCTTAAGAACACGACCACCATCATAAACTAAACTTAACACAATTTATCGCAAAAACTCAATTTTATAGCATTTAATAAGCCGAAATTTTAATAGATAAAATCAAGGTCTATTATTTTTCCTTGTTCGCTTGGCCTTGTTGTGCTGCTTTTTCTTGTTGCGCCTTTTTCATAGCTTGGTTCCAAGTATCACGTAGTTCTACCAATATACCCTTGACCTCTTGCAACTTTTCCACATTATTGCGCATATTTCCCTCAATCATGCCCCGATAGATGTAGTTATAAAGAGAATACAAACTACGCGATATCTCATAATCCATATTAAGCGTTCCCATGAATTCTATCATGATATCTTGTGCTCTGATAAGGGCTTCATTAGATTTAATACAATCCTTGGCTTCAATCTGTTTTATACCTTCATTGACAAATTTAATCGCCCCATTATAGAGCATAAGTGTCAACATTTCCGGACTCGCTGTCAAAACTTGCTGTCTCTGATAAGCTGCCGCTGTTTGTGAAGCACTCCGCATGAAAAAACTCCTTTTATTTATCTATTATTGTCCGCCACCAAGATAGCTATTTACAAAACCATATTGAGAACTTATTTTGGACATTGCTACTTCCATTTGGTCAAATTGCTGGAAAAGTTTTCTCTGCATCTGACTCATTCTCGTCCGCAATGACTTCATTTGAGACTGAATATTTTCTATCTTATCGCCCCAATAACTTTGGTCACTAATAGTTCCAGACCCAGTTACACCAGCCATACCTTTAATGCCTGTTGCTGTAGAACCTGAACCAGTACCTATCGCATCGCTCATCGCATGATTTAGACGCTTAACGATACCATAGGTATTCTGTTCACCAGCTTTATCATTCGGATTATTAAATAGTTGGTAAACTATTCCTGTATTAGATGCCAAGGCCTTGCGCAGTTTACTTTCATCTACTGTCAATAAGCCAAATTTATCTTTATTCCAATCAGCAGACACACTGATCCCGATACTAGACAGGCTAGTATATTGACCACTTACCCCACCTACCGGTTCATTTACTGCTGTACGCATTCTATCTATAAGATTTACCAACGGGGTCGAGTTGTACAACAATCCTTGTTTCGCCTTATCAGTCCACTTTGTTATCTGGTCTGCAGTCATCGCTTTTTTCTGTTCATCCGTCAAAGGTTGGAAATTACTATCAGGTCGCGTGTAAACCGCTGACTTCAAATCGGATAATAATTTATTGTAATCATCGACGAATTGTTTTACATTCTTGACGATAGTATCCTGGTCCATGCTGACAGAAACCATAGTGCTTCGCACTGCCCCCGTAGCATCCTTTGGGCTCTCAGAATTGATAGTGTAAGTGACACCGTTGACCGTAAGTTGGTTACCTGTAATATCAGTAAATGTTTTACCATCAATCGTTACACTACCATTCGTTCCGCTTATAAAGGCATTGTCTTTACTAGGGGTAGGAGTAGCACCATCTGTCCAACTAGTAGTTCCAATATTTGTAGGTGTATTGCTAAACCAATTTCCATTATAAACCGTACTAGTGGTAACAATGCTCTTATCATCCGTACCAACCAAAGAATTTTGGGCCGCATCATAGCGACCAAAATTCAGTGCTGATATTAAATTGCGCGTATTTTTATTGCTATCTTGCAAGCCTAATTTCTGCAAATAGGAATCTTGAGCCACATTATCAACGGTAAGGTCCAGAATATTGTTCTTACCACCTTTGGAATTATACAAGCTAAAAGAATCATTCACTGAGTCATATTGCCCAACAACATTGGTGCCGTTATTTATTTTATTGGCTAAATCATTTAAGGTAGCCTGCGCTAAGTCACGATAGGTGAAAGATACTTTCACATAATTTTCATGGCTCGCTCCGGTATCTGGGTCAGTGACATTTGTACCATCTCGAATGGTAAAGCTTACTGCCACTTGGTCCATTTCTTTGCCATCTATACGAATTTCCTTACCACCTGATGTAGAGCTTTGGCCGACTTTAAAAGTAAGGTAATCTCCATCAGCTGTATCCGCTGTATTAGAAGATAAAGTAACATCTGAAAATCCCAATAAACTGGACAACTTGATATTATCCTTGCTATCTGTCCCACTTGGGCGTTTAATTTTTCCCACTGTCTGGAAAAAAGCATTAGATGCCATGTCATTTACTGTAACTTGGTGGGAAAGGCAGTTAGCCGCGCCACCTGCCGTTGCTGTAACAACTGAATTATCGCTACTTACCGCATTTTTAGGTTCCATACTGCTCGTAAGTGCGTATTTATATAAAGTATTTTGTTGATAATCGGTCAATTTCAAATACCAATCATGGTATGCATCTTTTGTCCAGTCTGCTTTATCCTCTTGTTGCTTCAACTGGTCGTAACGCTTCTGTTGCGGCAACATCGCCTTTTTCACCATGCCGTCGATATCTAGTCCAGACAGCAACCCGTGCAGACCATTATCACCACTACTAATTGACATATCATCCATTGCTTTCACCTCTCGTTAATTGTTAAATCTTCTTGTCGAGGAATTTTCCTTGCCATTCCCTCGCCTGTTCTAATTCCTTCATTAAAGTTTCTGGTGGGAATGACTTTATCGTCTTATTGGTGTTTATATCTACCATCATAACACTCATACGTCCCAATTTTTTATACCAGCGAAAACGCAACTCGATTGCCTGTTCACGCATAGTATTATTTAAATCCTGCGTCATTTTTTTGACTTCTTTTTCTGTCATTTTATGATGATGATTTTTCTTACCGTCTAAATGAACTGACGAAATCTCCTCACCAAGATGTTTAACTCCCATAAGTTCTGGTATGTTTTCTTCATATTGAGTTCTTGTAACATTTACATCATCTACAACTTGTTGATTATCGGATATATACTTACTGCCAGTAAACATTCTAACACTATTAAGCATATCCATCATCCTTCCTTAGATTGTACAACATTCCTTTTTGTATCCTTATTTACTATGTTTAAGCAACAAATGTATATCTAAATTTTTAGAAACAACCGCTTCTTTATTAGCCTGCAAAATTTCTTCGTAAATCTCGCCTCTGTATATTTTAACCTCCGATGGAGCTTCTATGGCCATACGTACATTTCCGCCTTGTATCTCAGATACACATATCTTTATTTTATCACCAAGCATAATGTATTGACCAGCTCGCCTTGTTAAAACCAACATTTTATTTTCCCTCCGCCCCAGAATCTACGGTTGAAGAACCTTTATCTTCCTCCACAGATTGTTGAGACAATTTATGTTTTGTTGTATACGGACTATCTTCTAATATTAACTGGCAAGCCTCTCTATTTTTTTGATTGATAATAATCGGCGCTAATAAATTCGCTGTCGTTTCCGCCACATTTCCGCCTGGAATAGTCAAGAAGTTAAAAATAGCTACTCCTTCTGGTCCTTGAATTCCCAATTTATTCATCACATCATCTTTTAAAGTAAATTCATAGTCAGCAAAATACTCAAAAGGATTTATCATCAAAAACGCCAAATCTGGCGTCTGTACCGATTGTAAAAATACAAAAGAAGCTCCTTCATATGGGACAATGATAAATTCCCGCTCACTTTCAAAAGACGGTATTCCCTCAGCAAAATGAATAATTTGTTCCTCTGTCACTTGCACATTGCCAAATCTCGTCGTTTTTACTTCTCTCATCATCGTACCTTTCTCATGCATATAAATTATATGTGCCGCTAGTTTTTATTGACACGGACGCATATTGTTTCATAACCACATCTGTTTCTGTGGGAGTAAAATCAAAGTGGCTCTTTCCAGGCGTAATTTCATATGAGCATTTACCTGGCTTAACCTCTCCCTTCACTTCTCCCGGATGAACTGTAATCTCTGGTGCTGGCATGGAAACTAAGGTCAGTTTTCCTTGTTTTAGCAACATATTTTGCCAATTAATCTGCACTAAAATGTCCGTTTTAGCGCCATTTTCCATCGCTTCACGACCTTGATTGACACGTCGCGATACTCCCTCTTTAAAATCAGCAATATCTTTTTCAGACATCTTTTTTCTATATCCGGAATAAGTATATATCCCTACCGCCGTTCTAGAAGGAGCTGAATCTATGTCCACCTTTATTGGTGTTACATATAAATCACATTGTGGCGGTATATATTGCCCTTTGCCAGTTGGTTGCGTAAAACCAGCATCAATGTTACCTCGTTTAACTTGAAGGGCAATTTCCGCATTGTTCATGCGCATATCAAGATGAATCATTTTATCACCTGCCCATTTATCTCAAATATTCGGCGATTGATTTTGGCAAAATATCTTTGCTGATGGCGAGAGAAATGTTGTATATCGTCTGAGCCGTAATTAACTTGGTCATTACTTCCGGCACATTGACCCCATTGACATTGTTTAAATTACTCTGAATGATGTCGCCCTGTTTTTCCATCGTCCCTATCGCACCACTGTAGGAATTATTGCGACCAGCCATCGAAGTTTGAGCTTCTAAGAGATTATTGTGAGCATTATTCGCCATGTGAATACCATCACTAGAGAGCCATTTTTGCTGTCCACCATCCATCTGTGCTACAACAGTGAGCAGATTATTCAACACCGCTGTACCATTAGAAGACCCAAATATATCACCATTGCCGTAAATATCCTGTCCAGTTAAGCTGACGCTGGCACAAGCCGTATCCGTCGGCCCATTCAAGGTAACCATATTTATCTTATTATTATCGCCATTATAACGGACAACATACTGTTGCACGGTATCAAAACGAAATTGTACCTTACCACTAGCAGGAGTGCTCATCGGCAAAGTAGCATCCGGTTTCAAAATAGCCCCATCAGAAGAAGAAAAATAATTGCTCATGAATTTAGTTTGCACATTTTTTAAAACACTATTGTACTCTTTCTGTGTCTGGTAGCTGGTAGGCTTAAAAGATGCCATACTTTGCGCATCTTTCGGTAAATCCATCACCTTTACGGCCTTTCCCATGTCAATTCGTGCCACTGCATCCTTGGCGGTAACCGTATTCTGTCCAGCGTTAATACAATCTTTATATCCGCTATCCATAAATTTTTCAGTAAAAACATATCCGGTGCTAGGGTCTAGATAGTATGTATTATTATCACTGCCCTTTAAGGTAACCATCTGATTTAGACCACCTAATTGCAATCCACCCGGTTCGCTAATGCTGACCCCGTTTATTTTGACTGTTTTACTAAAAAATGATGATTGCGCATCATCTAACGTCTTAGATAAACCACGTGTCACCTTTTTATCGCTAATAGTAAAAGGCTTCGTTTTATCCATTTGACCGGCAAAAAGGTATCTATCCCCTACTTGAACATTAGATTCGTCCACCATCTGCTGAACAACTGCCAACAATTGCTTCGCTGTCGCCTTATTATCTACTGCCGTGTTAGTACCATTGGCTGCCTGATTGGATTGTTCAACAATGATTTTCATTTCATTGCCAATATTGGTCAATGCCGTATCGCTGGCGTTCATCCAAGACAATCCGCTTTTGGCATTATTTATATATTGCTCATTTTGACCAGCATTATTGGTATATACCAAGTATTGTGAATAATTTACTGGATTATCTGATGGGCTATTCAAAAGCTGTTGCGTAGCATTTTGCTCTACCAATTTAGCTTGTTGTTCATAATTTCCATTTAACGCATTAAGGTAGCTACCTACCATCATCGTGCTACTGACACGCATCTAATTATCCCCTTCCTACTAAACCTGTACCATTGATAAGTTTGTCTAACATCTGGTCCATAGTGGTCATCATTCTAGCACAAGCTGAATATCCCTGTTGAAACTTAATCATTTCAGCCAATTCATCATTCCAATTAACGCCAGAGATTGAGTTTCTCATATTATCTGCTTGTGTAACGATGGCTTTCATCTTAGTGACATTATTGTTGGTAACGCTCGCTGCTGTTCCTAAATTAACCATCGTATCGTTGTAATATGAATACAATGATTCACTGCCAGTGGAACTAAATTTATCAGTGGGAACATATTTTCCAGCTGCATTTTTCTCTAACACTCCCGCTGCTACTTTCACTGCATCGGAAATAAAAGCCTTATCTAGCGATGTATTAAAAAGCGTACTCAATAGTACCGCATTAGAACCATCAGCTGGGCCCGCTGTACCGTCATTAGCTGGAATGCGGTCAGCATTGTCAACTTTATCGCCATCGGCATTAATAAAATCACCTTTTACTACCTGTTCGCCATTTCCGTCCGTATAAGGCGTATCTTTTTGATATTTATTAGCACCCTTGGCCGCTATATACTGCACACCATTTTCAGCTGTTATTTTATCGCTAACTACCAATTGATTGATAATATTGATGCCGCGCAACTGCACGGTATCTTTACCATTTTGCTGTACTTGAATGTAAGGAGTATGGTATTCCTTAGCTAAAGTATCTCCTACCCATGTATAAGTAGTGTTATTGGCATTTGTACCAAAAAAGTTTATATTGGTAGTCCCCGCCTTTGGATAAGTAACACCATTTATCACGGCATCGGCACCATCTATGCCATAACCTTCTCGGTGTTGGGCATTAAAGGTGGTCAAGAAAAATGCCGAGAAATCAGCCAATTTATCTATATAGGCTTTATTTTCTGTCACATTACTCTGTATCGCCTGTAACTCACCAGTCGGTGGATTAAAGATAGTACCTGTCGCAGCAAAAGTGAGGTTATAATCCGTGATTCCATAAGTGGTATTATTGACCGGTTCTAAGGCAAATTTTAAATTTGCCTTACCATTTACAATGACACTGCCATTACTACTGATGGAATATGAACCATCTTTTTCTTCCTGTACATTAACTTCCATATATTTAGAAAGTTTATCGACTAACAAATCTCGTGCATCGCGCAGTTCATTGGCCTGTCCGCCCAGCGCTTCTTTCATCATGATATTTTTATTCAGAGTGAGAATCTGAGACGTGATATTATTTATATCTATGACATCCGCCTTCATATGGTTGTAATTGGTATTTAGTTGTGACTGCAATTTGCCTGCCATATCGCGAATTTTCTGCGTCATATTTTGTGCCATATTGCGCACATTTAAACGGTCATCCATATTATCAGCATCAGTGGAAAGAGTCTGCCAAGATTTCCAAAATTGCTCTATACTGCTTTTTAAACCTACGTCTTGATTATTGACTTGTGTATCATTAAAAATACTATCTAAAATATTGTAATTACCCTGTTTGGCATCGTAATATCCTTTCGAAGAATTATCATGCCAATAGTGCTTATCTAAAAAACTATCCCTTATTCGCGTGATAGAAGCGGCATCTGCCCCACTCCCCACGTACATTTTCCCATTCAAGCCATATACGGAATCCGCTGGAGTAGTCACTATATTGACCCGTTCTCGAGAATAGCCAGGGGTGACATCATTCGTCAGATTATTGCCGACATTATTAATTCCTAGTTGATGAACTTGAATACCACTTACCATCGTATTCAAACCTGCAAAAGATGAACGCATTTGAAACCTTCTTTCTCCATTTGTTATATGCTTTGGTCAAACATCTTCAAACCACGCGTAGCCCCCATCGCTGTTCCAGCCTCTGCATAAGAATTATCACTACTCGTACGGGTTAAGACATTTATGCCAAATTCATTGTACTGCATTTGTTTATTTAATAACGCTCTGTTTATATCTAATTGTCTATGTATGAGAGGTAAAAGTGCTCCTATTTCTGTCCGTAAAGTCTGAAGTTTATCAGCTTCCCAACTGGTCTTAGCCTGATAATTTCTAGACATTTCAGCAACCTTTTTAACGCTGTTTTGAAAATTCATAAACTCTATTTCAATTTCTTGATTCAGGGCAGAAAAAGATTTTCCTTCCATATCAATTAGGATGGCCTCTTGTTTACCTAATTTTTCTAATATTTTTGTCGCCTGCTCTTTTTCTTTTTGCAATAACTCGATTAAATACATTTTCACGCCTCAAAATCAAATTTATTTTCTGGCTTCGAGAAATAATGCTCTCCATTAGAGCTATAATCTGGTTTTTGGTGGACATTCGTTAAATTATTAATATTCATATTTACAGCCGTCAATGCTCCACGCAACAACATCGTATTGCTGTCACTTAAATTAGTTGTCTTCTTTACAACATCCGAAAGCGCTACATTGCAATCCTTTAATTCCGGAAGAAATTCACGAGGGCAAAATTGAACCAATGTCGATTGACGATTTATTTGTTCTAACTGACTTTCCTCCTGCACTAGTTGCTTTAACAGGCATTGCCTCTTTTCTTCAATATCAGAAATTTGCACTAGCAGTCTTCGCTCCCGTTCAGTTATTTTTTCTAAAGAGGTCATATCTAAAGCAAGGACAACCCCTTTTTTCTCCTTGTTTAAGCGGAACAATTCATGATATTTTTCAATAAGTTGCCTTAATATGCCAATTAGCTCTTTCCACATCTTTTTTCTCCTAATACATAATGCTTCTATCTAAAATATCTGTAGCTAATTTTTCAGAATCAACTTTATACTGACCGTTAGCAATTAGATTTTGATATTTCTTGACCACATCCATTCGAACCGATGGCATATTCTTTAATTTATTCAAATAAACGGCAAATTCTCTTCCCTGAGCCGACAAAACCAACTTATCATTCGGATTTTTAACCTCTTGTTTTACCGTTTTTTGAGAAATATATTGAACATTTTGCACGTACAAGGAACTAATACTGTCAATACGATTATTTGTCAACATAACTACACCCCCTAACTAAAAATGACGATACCTACCTTCTATAAGTAAGTATCGTCATTTTTTCTTTTTTTTAAATAGCTAAATTGTATTTTAACCATAACAACTATAAGTGAACAGCACTCTTTGACATACTCCCCACGGCTAAAGCCGAGGGATTCTGGGATATTAGCGAACCT
>JAHHSQ010000025.1 GCA_020025135.1 Pectinatus sp. | reverse complement strand
GCTAATATCCCAGAATCCCTCGGCTTTAGCCGTGGGGAGTATGTCAAAGCAAAATTAAGCCATACAAAAGGCCGTCTTTATAAAGACGGCCTTTTGTTATCTAGCAAAATCTCTTTTCCAAGCCATGGCACATTCATCGACATCCAAAAATACTTCTTTATATCCTAACTCATGCCCTAAACGCGTGATATATGGCGTAGCTAAAGAAGCCTTTTGCAAAATATCCTCTTCCTCAAATACTTCTCGCGGTGTTCCAGCAAGAAGCATTTTCCCCTTGGCAAATACCAAGGCCCTCTCAAATGTTTCGGCCACGAAATCCATATCATGCAAAATAGAAATAACGGTTTTTCCCTTGGCCTGTAAATGACGAATAATTGTTTTTATTTTTTCTCGTCCTTTAAAATCCTGAGCAATGGTCGGTTCATCCAAAATAATAACCTGTGTATCCATGGCTAAAATAGAGGCAATAGCAATCAATTTCCGCTCCGATAAACCAATGGCAATGACCAGATTTTTAGCATCTTCTGTCATCTACTCTGTTCACATTAGAGCGCAACCTCTAATGCAGTCTTACCCTAGCGGGTAGACCTCTGATATTTTCATATCAGTGCAGACTATTTCTTCACCCTGCTAGGCAGGGGCAGTATTTTTCTTCCGCCCTAAACTTGCGGTTTTACTCTCCCTCGAGGAGATAGTCGTTGAAGGTTTCCCATACGACACCCACTTTAGTGACGCTTAGGGACTTCCCTGCTAAACACCCATTTTTTGACATGTAGGATATTCTCGCCCAAACAACGCTGAGAATATATTTTTTTCACCATCTGCCATCCTTACATTTTTTCTGCTTTCGCACCGCTCAGCTTGCCCTTTCAAGCTACTGTTTCGGAGTAAGGCTTTAGGGATTAAAAGCAATTAACACTGCGTTTGCACCTCTTACGAGATACAAAGGGCTCTAAATGTGCTACGCACATTCCTTGTTACCCATGTCATACGGATTGATATTCATAACCTCAGTTAATCCCACCATATCCAAGGCCTCTTGTGCTTTTTTCTTGGCATCTTCTTTGGACATACCGATATTTAAGGGACCAAACATCACTTCTTCTAAGACATTATTCTTAAAAATCTGGTCATTCGGATTCTGAAAGACCAATCCGATATGACGTGCTAACTCTGCTACGGTCAATTCAGCAATATCTCGTCCACGCAATAAAATTCGCCCTGACTGAGGTCGCAATAAACCCTTGAGCAATTTCACAAATGTAGTTTTTCCCGCACCATTTTGTCCAATTACTGCCGTGGAACGTTCATCAAATTGTACCCGTAGATTCTGCAAAACTGGTTCTCCCGGCCGGTAAGAAAAGCTAACATCTTCCACCTCAATAATGGCCATTTAATTTTCCCTCCTCGGTTGTAAAACTGCCTGTGCTTCCTGTAAGGTAACAGGATAATATCCAGTTTCTATATTCTTCCTCTCCAAAGCTTGACACAAACGCGTGTATACCGGTGCCACTATGCCTTGTTCAGCTAAATCAGAACGAGAAAAAATCACCTGTGGAGCAGCAAAATCGACCAATTTCCCATCCTTTAATAAAATGACGCGGTCACAATATTGGGCAATCTTCTCAATTTTGTGTTCTACCATGATAATGGTTATTCCCACTTTTGTTAATTGCTGAACAGCTTGAAAAACTTCTTCACTTCCCTGTGGGTCAAGTTGTGAGGTCGGCTCATCTAAGATAATTACTTCTGGTTGCATGGCGATGATACTAGCAATCGCCATGCGTTGCATCTGTCCACCTGACAAATCAAATGGATTGCGTTTGCGATATTCATAAATTCCCAATAACTTTAAAGCACTATCGATACGCTTATGCATTTCTTCTCGTGGTATCCCCATATTCTCAAGACCAAAAGAAACTTCTTCATAAACCGTTAATTTTGCTCCTGTGACCTGATTAAAGGGATTTTGAAAAACTAATCCTACTTTTTGACAGATAACGCCAATACTAGATTTCTTTACTTCTAAATCATCAATGAGAATTTTTCCACCGTATGCGCCCTTGTGGAAATGAGGTACAATGCCAGTAAGAGCCTGACACAAGGTACTCTTTCCCGCTCCATTTTCGCCCACTATGCCGATAAATTCTCCCGCAGAGATGCGAAAAGATATATCGTAAAGAGCCGGCTTATTAGTAAGTGGATACTTATACTTTAAGTGTTCTACCTGTATCTCTGCCACAACAAATTGCTTCCTTCTTCATTATTTATATTCAACGCTTTTTCATTTTTTCAACAAACGATAATTCTCCACAAAATTCCCAAAATAAGTACTAAAAAGAGCAATGTTTGCCCCATTTTATCTAATTTACTCCGTTTTTGAGCGTGCAAAAAAGTTTTGCGCACCGACAAATCAAACCCGCGCACTTCTAGGGCAATGGCCCGCTCTTTGGTATCGATAAGAGAATTCATGACAACCGGTGCAATGAGAGGGACAAAAGCCTTCAAGCGAATTAACAAACTGCCCTCTGTTTCCATACCACGTGAGCGCTGTGCATCTGTAATAGTTGCCATCTTCTCTGACATATGCGGAATAATTTGAAAGACGGAACTAACAACATAGCCTATTTTCGGCGATAAACCAAGCTGGACAAATGCTTCTACCATATCAGATGGTTTAGTAGTTAACACCAAAATAGCAAAGCTGAGCAGAATATTGATGACATTGAGCGTGACAAAAACAGCAAATGTAAGGCCCTCACGATAAAATGTGATACCCCAAAAACTATAAAGAGGGGTCACATTTCCCTCCCGAAAAATGCCCTGAATTATGATTACAGTGAGCAAAATCATAAAAGAAAAACCTAACATCGGTAAACTCTTTTGAGCCACTTTACCACAAAGTAAGAACAAAAAACTAAGGATAATAAAACATGTTGTCACCCAATGAGTGCCAATGAGCACTGGTACTAAATTGGCGACTATAATATACAATAATTTCGTATTGGGATGAAGGTGGTGTAAAAAGGTATCTTTATCCTCGTATAAACTGATATTTTTCATCTTAATTCCACACCATCAATCAAAATTTTCGACCTGATTATCATTTTTATAGAGAATTGTCAACTTTTTAGGCAGTGATTTATAAATTCCATAAGCGATAAATACGGCAGCAATTTTATCAGGTAAATCAACGACCAATTCATCTAAGGTAGAAGCTAACCACATGGGCAATCCCTTGGCCATGCAAATAGTAAAAAGGCCATCACCCCAAATATTACCTGTCTGTCCGCCATATAAACTGATGTTAATAGGTGTAGATATCAAAGTCGACACGCAGGCAATAATAATGCCGGAGACGATGACGCGCGGGATACTAGTAAACATCCCTTTATAAGCCAAGACACCGGCAACAATGCCGATGCCGACACTGGCAAAGGCATAAATAAACGAAACTGGGTCCAAAGTAAAACCATAGATGATATTATTTACTGCTCCACAGATTGCCCCAGCAATTGGTCCGGCTAAGCAAGCAGCCAAAATCGTGCCAATAGAATCCAGCCAAAGCGGTAATTTTAAAATGCTAGCGAACATTTTGCCGATATAATTGATACCTACTGCGGCAGGGATGAGGACTAAAGCTGCCGTATTCAACTTAAAAGACCACATACTGCGTTTACTCATGATAATTCTCCATTCTCTTTCTATGAAATTTTCTCCTATTCGCATATTTTCCTATTTTCAGAATATTTATGAAACATTCTTCTTTCAGAAAATTTTCTTCCTTATTATAGCAAAAAGGAGCTAATTCCGCAATTTTCCCCCATGTATTTAGCGCTAAACCAACTCCCTCTTTTTGCGAAATATATGCCATTTTGCTAAAATAGAAAGAGATATTATCTAAAGAAAGGAGAAATTTACATGTCCGTTAATCATGGAGCTAATCTCTACGAGCTTTCGCAAAAATTTGGTGTTCCAGAAAATGACTGGGTTGATTTTAGTTCTAATATCAATCCTTTTGGCCTTAGCCCAGCTGCTACTACTGCCTTAAAAGCGCATCTCACTCAGGCTACGGTATATCCAGACCCTGATTATCATAAATTACGCTCAGCAATTTCCAAATATGCTTCCTGTCACCCCGATGACATTATCCTCGGCAACGGCGCCACTAATCTAATTACAGATACTATTCGCACTATCAATCCGCGCCGAGCAGTATTGATTATGCCTTCTTATTCAGAATATGAAAAAGAACTGGCCAAAATAAATTGCCAAGTAAAAAAATATTTTTATCTGGCCGAAGAAAATTTTCAGCTGAATTTACCGCGCCTACTCCAACTTTTAAGTGGCGATATCGATATGTTAATTATCTGCAATCCCAACAATCCTACCGGAACGTTAATATCGCAGGAACAATTAAGGCAGATTGCCTGTCATTTTACCAAACCCATCATGGTAGATGAAACATATATTGAATTTACTGACACCGAGAAAACATCCGCTGCTTCCTTGGTAAATGAACAACCTCTCGTCGTCATTCGCAGTACCTCCAAATTTTTCTCCACCCCTGGTTTACGGCTTGGCTACGCTATCGCCTCTCCGGGGAAATTGCGCGATACTTTACAAAAATTGCCAACCCTTTGGAACATCAATGTTTACGCTGAATTGATGGGCACTGCTATGTTTCAAGACCAAAAATTTATTCAATTCTGTAGAGAAGCATTCAAGAGAAATTTTGCTCAATTACAAGCTGATTTACAAACTATTCAGCAGATTCGCGTTTACCCATCTTCGAGTAATTTCATCCTATCGGAAATCATCGACTCTACCTATACGGTAGAAGAACTTTATAATTATCTCTTAAAATTTGGCTTTATCATCCGCAAAGCAGCCTCATTTGAAGGATTAACCGACCGTTTCTTCCGCGTTTGTGTTTTGAGCCAAAAACACAATCAAGAACTCATCGTGGCCATCAAAAAATTTTTCACCCACTAAAAATAGAAAAAGGAGTTTACCCTTTCATGGATGCTAAAACTATTCTTCATCATGTCGACCATACCTTATTAAAAGCTACTGCCTCTTGGTCAGAGATAGATACACTCTGTCAAGAAGCCATTCAATACCAAACTGCTTCTGTATGCGTACCTTCTACCTACGTAAAACGCATTCAAGAAAAATTTGGCAATGCTTTAACTATTTGCACCGTTATCGGCTTTCCACTGGGAAACTGCAATACAGCTGCCAAAGAGGCGGAAATCAAACAAGCTCTCGCTGATGGTGCCAAGGAATTTGATATGGTTATCAATCTCGGTGACGTCAAAAACGGCGATTTTGAAAAAGTCACTGCCGAAATTGCCACTTTAAAAGTAGCCATAGGCACACATATTTTAAAAGTCATTGTCGAAACTTGTTACCTCACAACCGAAGAGAAAATTGCCCTCTGCCAATGCGTAAGCATGGGTAAAGCCGATTTTATCAAGACCTCTACCGGCTTTGGCTCTGCTGGAGCACAGTTAGAAGACATAGCGCTCTTTAAGAAACACATCACTCCTTCTGTAAAAATCAAAGCAGCTGGTGCTATTCGTACTCGTGAACAGATGGTCGCTTTTCTCGAAAGTGGCTGTTCACGCATTGGTGCTAGTTCTGCTGTCCGCATATTGCGTTCTGAATTAATTTAATTTTATTAAAATACTGTGAAAGGAAGTCCAAAATCATGAGTTTACATCTTGCTGCTAAACCAGGCGTTATTGCCGACACCGTTCTGCTTCCTGGAGACCCCCTACGTGCTAAATACATTGCCGAAACATTTCTCACTGATGCCAAATGTTACAATAAAATTCGTAATAATTTTGGCTACACTGGCTTTTACAAGGGACATAAAATATCTGTGCAGGGGACTGGCATGGGAATGCCCTCTATTTCCATCTATGTCAACGAATTGATTAAAGAATACGATGTGAAGAAATTATTCCGTGTGGGTACTTGTGGTGGCATGAACGCCAAGATTAAAATTCGCGATATTGTCATTGCCCAGGCTACTACAACCGACTCTTCCATGTTGCATAATACATTTGGTTCAAGCATCAATTTTGCTCCTATCGCTGATTTTGAACTACTCAATCAAGCCGTCAAAATTGCGAGTGAAAAGAAGATGCCTTTCTATGTCGGCAATGTCCTTTCTGAAGACCGTTTCTACAACGATGAAATTGACCGTGAAAAATTAATTTCCTACGGAGTTTTAGCGGTAGAAATGGAAGCTGCTGCACTCTATTTATTAGCAGCTAAATACCACCGCCAAGCACTCGCTGTTTTCACAGTCAGTGACCACCTGCTTACGCAAGAACAAAGTAGTGCTGAAGAAAGAGAACGCTCTTTTAATGACATGATTGAACTATCGTTAGAAACTGCCATTCAATCTCGCTAAGTGACAAAAAGGAGAATAAAAATGTCTGCGCAACGTGTTTTTCTCATCGTCTTAGATAGTTGTGGAATTGGTGCAGAACCAGATGCTCCCGCTTTTCATGACGCCATGAGTTGCAATACTCTCGCTTCTGCGGCCAGTTCTCCAGCCTTTCATATACCTACCTTACATCGCTTAGGCCTCTTCAATATTGAAGGAACAAAGGGACTTCCGCCGGTCGACAATCCATTAGCTAGTTTTGCTCGCTTACGTGAAAAATCGCAGGGCAAGGATACCACAACTGGACATTGGGAAATTGCTGGCATCATTTCTCCCAACCCGCTTCCCACTTATCCACATGGTTTTCCTCCCTCTGTCCTTGCCCGTTTAGAAAAGGCTTTTGGGCGAAAAATTCTCTGTAATAAACCATATTCTGGAACTCAGGTAATTCATGATTATGGACGAGAACACCTGGAAACTGGGGCTTTAATTGTCTATACTTCAGCTGATAGTGTCCTGCAAATTGCGGCGCACGAAAGTATCGTTCCGCCTGAACAACTTTATACTTATTGTCGCTTGGCGCGCCAAATAATGTGCGGAGAAAATGCTGTGGGCAGAATTATTGCGCGTCCTTTTATCGGCACCTACCCCAATTATGTACGCACAGCACGACGCCATGATTTTTCTATTGAGCCACCGCAAAGTACTGTCTTAGATGCCCTAAAAGAAGCTGGCAACACCGTCATTGGTGTGGGCAAAATCAGCGATATTTTTGCTGGACGCGGAATTAATCGGCGCATTACCACTACCGATAATAATGACGGCATGCAAAAAACCTTACATTTATTGCAAGAAGACTTTTCCGGCCTGTGCTTTGTCAACCTAGTCGACTTCGATATGAAATACGGCCACAGACGCGATGTTACTGGCTATGCTAAAGCCCTCACCGCCTTTGACCAGCAATTAACTCTTTTCCTGAAGCAAATGCATGATGACGACATTCTCATGATTACTGCTGACCATGGCTGCGACCCTCGGGCCGCTGGTACAGACCATACTAGAGAATATGTTCCTTATCTAGTTTACGGGAAAAAACTTTCCTCGGGAATAAATCTCGGTACTAAGGAAACTTTTTCGGTCATTGCGGCAACCATTGCCGATATCTTTTCCGTACCTTTCACCACCTCAGGAAAAAGTATTTATCCTCAACTAACAAAGAGTAGAAAGGGATAATATGCATATTTACGATTTATTAAACAAGAAAAAACATGGCATTGCCCTATCTAAAAGTGAAATTACCTATCTCATCGATAATTTTACGCAGGGGCAAATCCCAGATTATCAAATGTCTGCTTTTTTGATGGCTGTTTGGTTTAACGGCATGAGCAAAGAAGAATTATTCGATTTCACACAAGCAATGTCGCATTCTGGCGACAACTTGCACTTGCCCTTTGCTCCCATACCAGTTGTCGACAAGCACAGTACTGGTGGTGTAGGGGATAAAACCACACTGGTTGTCATTCCTATCGTCGCCGCCTGTGGTATTTACAGCGTAAAAATGTCGGGACGCGGACTAGGACATACTGGCGGAACAATCGACAAGTTAGAAGCCATTCCCAATTTTCAAACTTCTCTTTCAAAAGAACAATTCCTCCAAAATGTACGTAAAATAGGTGCTGCCATCACTGGTCAAACTGGCAATTTAGCTCCTGCCGACAAAAAAATCTACGCTTTACGCGATGTTACTGCTACCGTAGATAGCATTCCACTCATCGCCTCTTCCATAATGAGTAAAAAATTAGCAGCAGGAAGCGATTGCATCCTACTAGATGTCAAAGTTGGCAGCGGGGCCTTCATGAAAACTCTCAAAGACGCGGTGGAATTAGCCTCAACCATGGCTGACATCGGCACCAAAGCCTGCAAAAAAACGGCTGCTCTTATTACTAATATGGATTCTCCACTTGGCTATGCCATCGGCAATAGTTTAGAGGTACAAGAGGCCATTGCCACCTTGCACGGGCACGGTCCTGCTGACTTCAGAGAATTATGTATGCAACTAGCAGCATATATGCTCTATCTAGCTGATAAGGGAAGCCTACAAGGGTGTCGGGCTTTAGCGGAAGAAGCGATGTACAACAAAAAAGCCCTGCAAAAATTTATCGATATTGTCGCCGCCCAAGGTGGAGATACCTCTTATATCGAAGACCCCAGCAAATTCCCACGTGCTCCATACATTGGGCAGATTTTCGCCCCAGAAAGTGGCTATATCGCTAAATTAGATGCAGAACAATGCGGACGTACATCCATGTTATTAGGCGCTGGCCGAAACACTAAAGAAGATAAGATTGACAGTACCGCTGGTTTAATTTTAAACAAAAAATACGGCAATTACGTCCGAAAGGGCGAACTCTTGGCTACACTATATACTTCAGATAAAACCCTCTTACCAGCAGCCACAAAAACTTTTCTTGAGGCATGTGCTTTTTCTGCTCTACCGCCTCCTGAAGAACCGCTCGTTTTCGCTTACGTAAATGCCGATAAAGTGGTGATGTTTCATGACTGAGATAATAGAAAAACTTTGGCAAGAAGCAATATCTGTTCGAAAAAACGCTTACTGCCCCTACTCTCATTTTGCCGTAGGCGCAGCTGTACTTAGTAAAAGTGGGCAAATTTATTAAAATGGAAAATTTTTCGTGCCTTTAAGTACGAAATAACTCTCTCTAAATAGTAAGCATATAGGGAAACCTGTATGTAGAGATGATACTAAGTCATCCAATAAAGAAACTGAATTGCTGGGAAAGCGTAAAGCTGAGTGAGCTACAACATAGAGCTGAAACAAGCTTCCGTCAAAGGCCGTGAAAGCAAAAAAAATTACTCAGATGACATAAGGTCAAATCCTAAGTGCCTAAAATCGCCAATCAGCAAGTAAGCTCCGAAAAGGAGAAACTTCAACGACTATTCCTCGTGAGGGAAGTAGGCTATAAGTTATCGATAGCCGAAGTGGTTTCGCCTAAGTCTTCTCTAGATAAGATATGGACAAGATATAGTCTGTGCTTGCATGAAAGTGCAAGAAGTTCTCAAAAGAACTGCGTCAGGAGTAACGACCTTTCGTGAACGATAATCTCCCTTCCGGAGATTCAGACCGGCTGTAATGTCGAAAATGCTTCGTATGGATTAACTTCTTGTGCCGAAAGAAATGCCATTTTTCACGCCGTCAGCCATGGTGAACGCGATTTACAAAAACTCTTAGTAGTAGCAGATACTCCCCAACCAGTCTCTCCCTGTGGAGCCTGCCGGCAAATTATCGCCGAATTTCGCATTCCTACCATTATCTTAAGTAATCTCCAACAAGATACCATTATTTTTTCCTTAGAAGAACTGCTCCCCTACACTTTTTCCTTAAAATAAAGTTATGAATATTTAGCAGAACTACCCCACTTTTAACTTTAGGGATGTTCTTTCTATTTATTAAAATTTAAAAAAAGAGGTGAAATTTGGCTATCCCTTGCTTCATTATGATAGCCCGTTGCTCTTTAGCAACGCTTATAAAAATGAAACAATATATCAAAACTGATGCTGCGCCACAAGCAGTTGGCCCTTATTCTCAAGCTGTATGCTGTGGCAATCTCATCTATGTTTCCGGTCAATTACCTATCGACCCCCAAACTGATAAACTATTGACTGATGCCCCTATCGAAACACAGACACGCCAGGTACTAAAAAATATCGAAGCTATTTTAATAGCAGCTGGTTCTAGTATGGCAGATGTGGTAAAGACCACGATTTTTGTCCATGATATGACCGATTTTGTCAATATCAACGAAATATATGCCACCTTCTTTCCGGTAAATCAACCAGCGCGCTCTTGTATAGAAGCAGCCTCTTTACCAAAGGGAGCAGCTTTAGAAATTGAAGTTATTGCCTACAAAAGCAAATAAATCTTGTTAAACAAAAAAAGAAGGAGGGGGCAGTGCTAAAAGCACTGCCTCCTCCTTCTTTTCATATTCTATATTAATCTAATGTCCGCAATCCGCATTTTTCCATCAATTTTTTAGCTTGTACATATTGGGCAATGCCAACTGCCACTTTTTTAGCATCCTTCATCGCACAAACTACAGTAGCTGGTCCATTGACAACATCACCTCCGGCAAAAACACCACTACGTTTGGTCATGCCGTAAGGATTTTGTCGCACTTCTACAAAACCATTTTTATCTGCCGTCACACCACGGGTAGAACCGATAATACGACTAGCCGGTTTTTGACCGATGGCAATTACAATTTTACTGCCTGATAGGCACACTTCTTCATCCGTAGTACGCACTACCTCTTCCCCTGCTACGCATTCTATTACACGCTTTTTACAGAGTAACCCTTTAACATAATCTTGACCTAAAAAGGCTACCGGTTCTAATAGGGAAACTATTTCTACGCCTTCCTGCCTAGCTGCTTCTACCTCAGAGGCTAGAGCGGCTATTTTAGCTGGCTGTAAATGATTTAAAATAGTAACAGATTTTACGCCCCTTCTAATAGCTGTTCTAGCAACATCTACCGCCGTATTTCCCGCACCGACAATAACGACCTTATCGTGCTCATTAATAGGCACTTCACGTTCATTGACACTGCCTTGCCGTGCCAATTCCACCATTTGTAAGAAGTAAGTAGCCTGTAAGACACCTGGTAAATTTACGCCTGGTAGGGGCAAAGATTTGGCGAGAGCATTGCCACTGCCAATAAAAATAGCATCATAGCCACGCGCAAAGAGGTCATCGAGCGTCAAATCTGGTCCAATCATCGTATTTAATTCAAAAACAACGCCCAACTTTTTTATCTTTTCAATCTCACGCCGTACCACCTGCTTGGGCAAACGAAATTCGGGGATACCATACATCAAAACGCCACCCGCTTCTGGCTGACTATCAAACACCGTAATGGTAAAACCCAATTTAGCCAAATCACCAGCAATTGTCAGTCCAGCAGGCCCAGAACCGATAACAGCTACTTTCCCTGGTCGTTTCTCGATGACCGTTTTTGGTAATAGATGCAATTCACCATCCATGTCCGCAATAAAACGCTCAATTTTGCCCACTTTGATGCCCTTGCCCTTGCGAGTCAAAACACAAGAGCCTTCGCACTGTTTTTCATGCGGACACACTCTCCCACAAACGGCTGGTAAATTACTGCGCTTCATGATAATACTGATAGCTGCGCCTAGATTGCCACGCGCCATTTCACCGATAAAATCTGGAATTTCATTTTCAATTGGACAACCGGTACGGCAAAGCGGTTTAGCACAGTGCAAGCAACGCTGAGCCTCTAAAATCGCTTCCCGCAAAGTAAATCCCTGCGGGTCGTATTCGATAAATCTATTTTTCATATTTCTATCCCCATTTATCTCCCCATTGAATTTATCATTATGAACAACGCAACCTTCCGGCCAGCTTTTATTTGCCCTTTATCGATGATGAATAAAGAGTAAATCCAAAATCTGCTTGCTATGTGTAGTCATATAGACACCGATAAAAATAGCTAAAGCACCATATATCTGCACCCTTCCCAGTGGCTCACTGAGAATCAAATAACCACCTAACATGCCAACTACCGGTGTGATATTTTGAAAGACAGCTGCTTTGCTAGGGCCTGCGCCTTTGACTCCCATATTCCAAAAAAGCATTCCCAAAACACCACTCAAAAGAACGGTATAGAGTAATGAGCCAAAAGCCTTCATTGGCAAATACACTAAGTGAATTTGTCCTACCAATTCGCCATAGCCAAAGGTCAATAGACAACCAAAGAAACCTGCCCAAGCCGTAATTACCAAGATATGCAAAGAACGAATTAACTTGATAATGAGAAGGGAATAAAAGGCCCAAGCAATTTGCGACAGGAACATCAGGATATCGCCATGCTGAAAATTGATATGAATGATGGTATGCCATGAGCCATTACTGATAACTACTAAAGTACCGATAAAAGATATGGCAATGCCAATCCAAGATAAAACATTTAAACGCTCTTTGATGAGAAAAAAGGCAAAAAAAGCCGTTATAGTCGGCGAAGTAGCCGAAATCAGCGTGCAGTTGATGACGGATGAAGTCCGCAAACCTGTAAACTGCAAGACATTACTCAGTAAAATACCAAAAAAGCCCATTAAACATAGATACCATAAATCTCGCCAACTAGGAAAGAGATGACGAAAGGGATGTTTCCAAAATAAATAAGCGAATAAAATAATACTAATGGAAGCATACCGCACTGATACTATCGTCAAGGGGTCCCATTCTGCTAAAAGCCATTTAATACAAATCGGCTGAATTCCCCATACTGCAGCCGTAAAAATCAACATACTGTAAATTCTATTTTCACTGTCATCCATAGGGAAACCTCATTTCACCACAACTACTGCCTCAATTATGGTTTCATTTTTCCGGTTGAATCAAGCGTTGCGGATTCATATAAAAATCAAAATCTTCGGCACTGATGTATTTCAGAGCTAACGCTGCTTCTTTGAGCGTGATATTTTCTTTGGCCGCTTTTTTGCCAATTTCTGCTGCCTTATCATAGCCAATAACGGGCACCAATGCTGTCACCAAAATAAGACACTCTTCCAAATGCTTGGCAATACGCGCCTGATTGGCCTTAATTCCAGAAACGCAACGTTTGCGGAAAGAGTTTACTGCATCACTGAGTAAACGAATACTCTGAATAAGATTATAAGCTAAAAGAGGCATATAAACGTTCAACTGAAAATTACCCTGACTAGCCGCAATGCCTACGGTAGCATCATTACCCATTACCTGTACGGCAACCATCGTCAATGCTTCTGCTTGAGTGGGATTGACTTTGGAGGGCATGATAGAGCTACCTGGTTCATTGGCCGGGATGGTAATTTCGCCAATGCCACAACGCGGTCCACTGGCTAGCCAACGCACATCATTGGCAATCTTCAAGAGGTCAGCAGCTAAAGCTTTTAAGAGGCCGTGAAAGGCCGCGAGTTCAGAACGACTAGATAAACTCTGAAATTTATTTGGTGCCGTAACAAAAGGCATCCCTGTAAAATCAGCAATTTCTCTGGCCACGCGTTCTGCAAATTCTGGATGGGTATTGATGCCCGTACCAACAGCCGTTCCGCCCATGGAAAGTCTAGCGATATAACACAAACCATCCGTCAATATTTCTTGGTCACGCTCAATGATACCCTGCCAACCACTTATTTCTTGCCCCAAAGACAACGGAGTAGCATCCATCAAATGAGTGCGTCCCACTTTGATAATATCTTTATTTTCTGTGGCTTTAGCGCGCAAACAAGCGCTAAATTCCGCCAAAGCAGGCAATAAATTTTTCTTCGTCTGCAAATAAGTAACCACATGCAGGGCAGATGGGAAAATGTCATTCGAACTCTGCGAACGGTTTACATGGTCATTAGGATGAACAAGTAAATCACTTCCCTGAGCCTTTAGAATCTGTTGGGCACGATGAGCAATAACCTCATTCACATTCATATTAAACTGCGTACCGCTTCCAGTTTGCCAAACAGCCAAAGGGAAATTATCCAACCACTGACCAGCTAGTATTTCATCGCAAGCCTGCATGATGGCCGCAGCACGTTCTCCATCTAAAAGGTCTAAATCCCTATTCACCTTTGCGGCCGAACGCTTCAAAATGGCAAAGACATGCACCATTTCCAGTGGCATCTTTTCTGTGCCAATGGGGAAATTTTCATAACTGCGTTCCGTCTGCGCTCCCCACAATTTATCGCTGGGCACACGCACTTCCCCCAAAGAATCTTTTTCTACACGATATTGTCCCATTTTTTCACCTATTTCTTTAGCGATAATTGCGCTCGCTAAACATCTTTTGTAATTCCTCAATCTGACTATCCATAGTCAAAATATAGAGATAATCGCCAGCTTGCAGTCGCGTTTCCCCATTCGGCACGAAGACATTTGTTCCGCGCTTGATATTGACTACCAAGCAATTTTTCGGCCACTGCAATGATTTTATCATTTTGGTATCCGCGATACTGCCGTTGCCAACCACTTTTTCTAACATAATGCGCTTGGAACTATCTTCCACTTCCGATTTAGTGACATTACGCAGGCGACGATTCATCAAAACATCATAAACAGGTTCTCCCTTTAGAGTGTCCATAACCATATAAGCAGTCATTGACACACAAATAAGCGCTAGTAAATGTTCAAATGAACCAGTCATTTCCATGATGAGGGTTGCGCCTGTGATAGGAGCTTTAACTACTGCCGCGAAGTAAGCTGCCATAGCAAAAATAACAAAATTAGCGGCGTAGGTAGGGTCTGTCAACCCAAGCATCGCTAACACATGATTAAAAATACTCCCAGCTACCGCCCCCATTACCAACATCGGCAAAAAGATACCGCCTGGAGCGCCAGAACCAAAGGCAAAAATAGTGAAAAGAAACTTCACCACATATAAAACGGCCAAGAAGCCCAGTCCATATTGAACTTTGACTAGCATATCAACTAGGCGTTCACCATGCCCGCCCAAAGCTTGTGGCAAAACAAAACCCAAAATAACGGCGGTAAAAATAGGCAATGCCGGCTTCCACATCTTCTTTAAAATGGTTTGCTTGGCATACCAATCCATGACGCCAAATAATACTTTATTGAAAAAAAGACCTAAAATACCGATAAAAGCACCTAAGGCAATCAAGATTGGGTACATATAAATTGGTAAAACCTTCAAAACTGGCACGGCAAAAATAGGATGGTCACCAAAAAATCCCTGTGTAACAGCTACAGACATAACTGAAGCGGTGGCTGCTCCCATGAGAACAAGCGGAGAAAAATTGCGGTACAATTCTTCAAAACCAAAAATTATACCTGCTAGTGGAGCATTAAAAGCTGCTGCTAAGCCAGCACTAGCCCCGCTAATCATTAAAAAGCGTTCTTCCATGCGCGAGCGACTTCTACTGCGACTTATCCCCTGCGCAATAGCAGCTCCTAATTGGACGCTAGGACCTTCACGTCCCAAAGAAAGCCCCGAGCCAATCGCCAAAACACCGCCGATGAATTTGTAGAAAAGGATACTCAACCAATTCATATGTAATTTGCCGAGCAAAATCCCCTTAATTTGAGGAATACCGCTTCCCGTACACAGTGGTTCGCGCTTGACCACGACGTATAACAAATATGAAACCAGAAACATGGCTGCTATATAAATAGCCAATAGATACCAATGTTCCCAACTAAAATGCGTATAAAGTTCTTCGCGCATATCGCTACAACCCTCTAGCGATAAGCGATATAGAGATACAATAAGACCGGTCAAAACACCGATGAGAATACCTTCCAAGCACAACCGCAAATGGAAATGCATCCCATCATCCAGAGCATTAATCGTTTTAATGATATTGTTGGTCGTAGATTTGATAGCCATAAATACTGTTAAAAAGCAACAGTTTCTCCACCTCTTTCTCTCTTATTTGAACCGTATAGTAAAATGTACTCCAAAATATAGCCACTTTATTGGACTAGAAAATAATTGCCACCTCATAGCCAATTACGTTAAAAATGATTAATGATTATGACTTCAACATAAAGTTAACTAAATTTGCTTTCTGGCAATGGTAGGTACATTCATCTTTTCATTTTATCACAAAAAGTTACTTTAAGCATTGTTACACTTTAGTTTTGGCAAAAAAAAGCTCCCTACTGTACAGATAAATGCCAGTGCTACATTTAATTGCATAACAGACAACAATCCATAATAGTCTGCTAACCAACCAAAAGCTGGTACTAACATACCGCCGATACTAAAAGCCACTCCTAAGGTGATACCAGAGGCAAAACCGATACTCTTTGCCAAATAAGTTTGCCCGAGAACGACATAGGAACTATATGAGCCAAAAAGAGCAATAGCAATGGGAACGATAAGCAAATACACTTCCCACATACTGCCTACACAAGGGAGCAAAGCCAACAAAATAACCATCGCCAACATAGAAAGCCTTATCATTTTGATATAGCCCCAACTATCAGCTAAAAAACCGCCTACTAAAGTAGAAAAGACGCCTATTATAGAAAAAATGGTCAGGATTGTCCCGCCAACAATATCATCTTGATGAAGAGAATGAATACAGTATAAGGGCAAAAAACTGGTCAGAATACAAAAAGTACAAGAGCGTCCTACTATGACAACACTTAACTTTAGAAAAGCGGGCCAATTATTTTTCTTCGTTTCTGTATGAATAGAGGTATTTGGAATGCTTTCTTTAGGAGTATTTTCTGACAAACAATCCTGTGCTCGTTTTTGTATTTTAGGTACAAAAACGAGCAAAATAATACTCATTATGACGCTGATAAGGGCAAACACACCCATACCAGACATGCCAAAATAACTTAATGCCATTACTGCCACTACCGGTCCAATACTAAAACCGCCGTTGCCACCAACGGAAAAAATGCTCATTCCTAAACCCTTCCGCACTCCAGAAATAGCATTAACTAGGCGAGCTGCTTCTGGGTGAAAAATGGCACTTCCCACTCCCATAAGTGTAATCGCCAAGAAAATATGCCAATAATTGTGCAATTCACCAATCAAGCCAAAGGCTATTCCGCCCACCAATACACCAACAACCATAAAATAGGAGTTGGCTTTTTTATCGGCTAGATAACCAAATAGCGGTTGTACTAAAGTCGACATAAATGCCGAAGCGAAGACAAACCCAGAAAGGGCCTGATAATCAAAATGATAATGCGTCGCCAAAAAGGGCAAGATGGCCGGCAAAGCTCCCATATTGATATCGCAACACAAGTGTGCAACCGCTAAAAAATATAAATAATTTCTCTGCATAAAATAAATCTCCTCAAATTCAATAATTTTACCTAGGGTATTTACAATTATGATATGATAGGTAATATATCTCAATTACAGTTAAATATCCAGAAAGAAGGTGCAACTTAGTGGAAATATGGAAAAGAAATCTCTATATCTGCATGTTGGGCGGCTTCGTCAACTCGGCTGCCCTCAGCGAAATAGTACCTATTCTTCCCCTCTATATCAATCATCTAGGTGTGCATAATACACAACAAGTAGAAATACTGACCGGCTTAGCATTTGGCTGCACCACCTTGGTAGCAGCTCTTTTTACTCCCCTATGGGGCAATTTAGCTGATAAATACGGTCGTCGTCCCATGATGTTGCGGTCTAGCTTAGGCATCGCCCTAACTCTTATCCTGACTGGTTACGTTTGTAATATTTACCAGCTCTTAGGCGCTCGCTTTATTATGGGCATCGTTGCCGGCTTTAATGCTACAGCAGTAACGCTTATTGCTACACAGGTTCCCCAAGATAAAGCGGGATGGGCTTTGGGAACGTTAAATACCGGCATGATTGGGGGCATGCTTTTTGGTCCAGTCATCGGTGGCTACCTCATTGAAGTAACGTCATTTACGACCCTCTTTACTTTAATGGGACTCTGTGTAGCCATCGCTTTTTTCCTCACTCTCTTTTTTATCAAGGAAAATTTTACTCCTCCCAGCAAAAAATTGGCTTCTTTTACCACCTTGTGGAAATCCTTTCCACACAAATCAATCGTGGTAACAATGTTTTTATCCAGCTTTTTCACACAAGCAGCCCTATTCTCCATTGAACCAATCATTACTATCTACATTCACATGCTTTCTCCCAATACCAGCCATCTGGCTTTCATCTCTGGCATTATTTTTGCCTCAGCTGGATTTTCTAGCTTTCTCACTTCTCCGTACTTAGGACGCATTGCCGACAGAATTGGCCCTTATCGTGTCTTTCTTGTCGGCATCATCGCCTCAGCCATTTGTTTTATCCCTCAGGCTTTTGTTCAAAATGAATGGCAGTTGATGTTTTTCCGCCTGCTCACTGGTATCGCCTTTGGTTCAATATACCCGACCCTAAATGCCGTCTTAAAGCGTTTTACTCCACCAGAAACTGCTGGTCGCATATTTAGCTACATGCAATCAGGTCAATTTTTAGGGGTATTTGCCGGTTCTGTTTTAGGTGGACAATTATCCGCCACCTTTGGGATACCACATATGTTTCTAATCACCAGTGCTCTACTCTTTCTCAATGCTCTTCTCGTCTATAATTTCATTTATAAACCTATCAATTTACATGAAAGATTGGGCAAAAAAATATAAAAGACAGCTGCTATGCAGCTGTCTTTTATATTTTTATAGAAATCTCATCACACATTCATCCCAACTGATGCCGTTTAACAAATTCCGCTATCTTTTCAAAGCAATACGGCCGACTATAATAATACCCCTGCACCATATCAATGCCTAGCTTACATACCAAATTGTACTCTTCTTCTGTTTCAATGCCTTCAATTATAACACGATGATGTAATTTATGACAGAGTTTAATAATCCATTCCAAGAAAAAAGCTTGCACTTTGTCGTAGAGAATATCTCGCACAAATATTTTATCCACCTTAACTACATCGACATGCATATTTTTTAAAAAACCGAGCGAGGAGTAACCGATGCCAAAATCATCCATCGCAATCAAACCACCCTGTTCTTGAAAAGCATCGGCCCGTTCTTTTAACTGCTGATACTCATGTACAAAAAAATGCTCTGTAAATTCCAATTCAATTGTTGAAACAGCGACATGATGTACATGTGCTCGCTCCATAATATAATCAAATAAAGCACTATCTTGAATTTGGCCATGGGCAATATTGATATTCATAATATAATGGGGGTCATAATGCTGAAAGCGATGTAAATCACGCAAAGCGGTATCAATGACCCACCGTCCAAACTGGACTATAAGCTGCATTTTCTCCAAAATGCCAATGAATTCTTCTGGCGAGACATTATCTCCCTGTGCATCTCGATAGCGTGCCAACGCTTCAAAACCAATCATGATATTATTTTGACCATCCACATAGGGTTGATAGTGTAGAGAAAAGCCACGAAATCCCGCTTGAGCATCTTCATTCAAGCATTTTTGCAAATTTAAATAACGCTTAAATTGGCACTGTAAACTATCATTATAAAAGACGAGTTGTGGATGTGCCGCGCTGTGCATCGCCGTCAAGAGATAATCTATCTTTTACTCTACACAATCTAAATCATCGACATCATCAGGATAACGGAACATCCCTAGTGACAATTTCAACTTATAATTTCCCTGTAACCAACGATTGCACTTCAGATAAAACAATTCCATATCCTCTCTAGATAACATATCGCTGATTAAGGCAAAAGTGTGTCCGCCAATGCGAAAATACCGTTTCTCCTGCTTCATTTCAAAGTAACGCGTCAGATAGTGGGCAAAATCCCGCAAAATCTTATTACCGTACTTATAGCTATACTGATAATTGGCGTTCGCAAAATCGATAATATACATAAAAAAAATAGAAAATGGCTTTTTTTCTCGCAAACCACTGTTTAAAAAACGATTATAAGCAACAATATTTTTAATCTGCGTCAAGGAATCAACTTCTGCCATGCGTCCAGTCGGAATAAGTGTGCAAATTACTAAATTTTTATTGCCGGCAGTACCAGTTAAAACTTGTCCATTTAACGTTACCCAAATTGATTTATGTTCACTAGCAAGTAATCTTAAATCTACAGAGGTATATGGCGCGCCATCATAAAAAGAACGCAAAAATGCTTGTGCTACTGCAATGTCATAGGGATGAACAAGTTGCATAAATTCACGAAATGTATAAACCGTTTTGGAAGATTCAAAATATGCTTCGCTATGATGATGAGAACAAAATATCTGCTCACTTTCTAAATCTAAAAAGATAATATGCATACCAGTAACGGTTTCCATCGCTTTATTAATCGTCTCTACAGGTATATCCTGTTCATGCAATTTATCTCGAACACAAAAATCCTGAAATATACATTCCAACATGATAGCACGCTCACATTCTTTTCTATTGCCAAATCCTATGAAAATTGGCACACAAACCATCCGTACAAAAATTTTCAACCAACCTTTTCAATATACCACTTCTCGAGCAATAGTACCACTGAAATATTTATATTTGCACACAAAAAGCAAATATAAATACTATCACTCCATTGGAAGCCCCCATAAACAAAAAAAGATAGAAACACTCACTCCCAGCAACGAGAGCAAGTATTTCTATCAAGAAAGTTTATTTTAAATTCACCAAATTATATGAAACGCTTTTTCTTTATTTTTCTACTGGACATTCTTCTGGATACATGTACTCATTTGTCATCGGCAAATCATTATTTGGTCCCTTGCTGAGCAAGAATTGAACAACATCTAAGTGTCCTGTGCGGAAAGCGGAGGCACAACCACTCAAGTAAATACCCCACATACGTTTAAAACGGTCGTCATATTCTTCTGGCAAAGTATCTTTAATCGCTTCAAAATTTTCATACCAATGTGTCAAAGTCTTGGCATAATGACGGCGCAAACTTTCCATATGCAAGAGGTAGAAATTGAAGTCAATAAAATAATTTACCGTTTCACGCACAGTCGGCACATAGCCACCAGGGAAAATATAACGCTTCATCCACGCATTGGTCAATGTTTCCTGGAAGCCCATGATGGAATGCAACATAAATAATCCTTTATCGCGCAACAAGGTACTGACCTTGTGGAGATAAAGAGGCAAGAATTCTTTGCCGACATGTTCAAACATACCGATGCTGATAATCTTATCAAACTGATAAAGAGCGGGGTCTAAATCCATATAATCTAAGAGAAGAACGCGTACCTGTCTTCCCAAATTTAAATTTGCAATCTTTTCTGATACGGCATCATATTGTTGTTTACTGAGAGTAATTCCCGTAGCCTTAACGCCATATTTTTGTGCCGCTCTGATGATGAGTGTGCCCCAACCACAACCAATATCAAGTAATTCCTCTCCTGGCTTCAAAGACAACTTGGCCAAAGAATGGTCTACTTTGTTAATTTGTGCTTGATATAGGCTATCTTCTGGCTTTTGAAAATATGCACAAGAATAGCACATAGTTGGGTCTAGCCATTTAGCATAAAAATCATTGCCAATATCATAATGATACTGAATATTGGTCTTTTCCTGCCGTTCATATTCAGCAGTCATCTTTTTGCGCAGAGCTTTTAAATCATATGTTTTAGCGGCTGAGTCTTGCATTTTAAACATATTATCAATGATATCATCTAAATCACCTTCAAAATCGACAATACCATCCATATATGCCTCACCCAAAACTAGCGATATGTCTGTAGTGAGTTTCAAGTCTTTCATATGCGGTTCTTTATGAAAAACAATCGAAAATTGTGGTTCACCATCGCCATAGTTCTTTTCGTCACCGTCCCAATATCGAACCGTGAAATCCCCGTGTGTCCACATTTTCAATGCATTATGCAATACAGTCTTTTTTAACATTTACTCTCCCCCCACGTTTTAATATTATTGCAAATAATCTCGTCCTTTACAGACAGAGGTTACTCAATAGCTTATTAATATCCACAACTTCAGATTTTAGATAAAATACATTTTTTTAACTAAACAAAGTTTTTTCATCTTCTAGAATATTTCCCCAGCAAAGGAAAAATATTTTTATCGCTGCTGTAGATTGCCGTGCGACCAATATATGATGGCGTATAATCATTAAACTAAATAAGATAAAAATACCTCGTCTAGTACAACTAAAACAATTCCGCTTTCAAAAAAGCGGGCCATTACAGCCGGTCATTGGTGGGCTAATGTCCACTAAACATATTTCCATTATAACATTTATCAACACAAAAAACGATAGTTTGGCATATTATCTGGGCAAACTTATCATCTTAACGGAATTTTGGAGCTAATATAATACTTTTAC
>JAHHSQ010000024.1 GCA_020025135.1 Pectinatus sp. | reverse complement strand
CGAGGTTCGCTAATATCCCAGAATCCCCCAGCTTTAGCCGTGGGGAGTATGTCAAAAGTATTAAATTACTCCTTCAAAATGCAAAACAATTTGTGAAACACAAGTAGCACAGACAAATGTGCCGGTATAGACGGCTAAAGCAACAATGATAATGCGCCAAGACATCTTTTTAAACATGCCGAGGTCTTTACCAATTGTCAGACCAGCATAAGTTAAAACTACCGTACAAATGGCTAAAAAGTCGACCTTTGCCACATAGTGTGAAACAAAAGATGCTACTGGAGAAAGCGGTGTAGCAATAAAAATTGCCAATACGGAAATCCAAAAAACCATTGGTAAATTCCCAGGAATGACCTGTGCGAGGATAATGCCCACAATCGTGACGCCAACGATTATTCCACAACCGATTAAAGCATCGAGAAAGGGTACATGTCCTTTGATAGTACATATGATAGCTGTTATTAAACCGGTAACTAAAAAAATTGCTATTTTCTCACTTAACTTCATCGGAAAGGACCTCCTTTTTGTGACGATTGGGTGCTAGAATAGGTGATAATTTATCGTAAAGCCAGTTGGTTACTGGGAGGGAAACAAAGAGACAGAAATAAATACCGATGACAGTTGTCAAGAGATTGCTAGCACCAGCATACATGAGAATTTCTTCTTTATATTGTGGAAAGACGGCGCTGATAGTACCGGTAGCGGCAGCCATCATACTGCCAGAGCCGATGCCAGCACCCATGGCCAAGGCGAAAGGATGGAAAATATGGAGTGTGGCCAAAAAACCGGCTATCAATCCCACCCAAATGGCACCAAAAACAGTGCCACAGATGTAAATGGCCATTACGCCGTGTCCTTCGGGCGAATCCAAGCCGTATTTTTCGGCGATGATGGCGATATTAGGTTCACGGTCGATAGAGAAGGTAGCACCGACAGATTCCCGTCCAAGGCCAAGCATAATGGCGATGGGCAGCCCCAATATAACTGTTCCTGCAAAATGGCCAATTTCTTGGATGCAGAGGGCGAAACCAGCATTTAATACTTTGATGAGGGACGGTCCGATGATGATGCCAAGTTTGGTGACTAGGACCATAGTTAGAAGACCTAAAACCTCTGAGGCATGGTTAACTTCTGTTTTTTTGAGAAGGTTAAAGCGCGGTACACTGATGATAGCGCCAAAAACCATGGCATATAACATTGGTAAAAATAATAATACACCAGGACCAAGATTAAATTTGCGAATGCCAATCATCTCTGATATAAGAGCGATAACTAAAGCAATGATGTGAATTTTCCAATTTTTTAGTATATTCATATTAATTCTCTTCCTTTTACTGTATAATGGTTGAATATAACTACAAAAATATTTTGCTAATACATGCTATATTAGCAATTTAAAAAAACATTTGTAAGTAAAATATGATAAGTGATATTATAGAGGAAGAGGATAAGAATGTCAATTCACAATATTGAAAAAATTTCTAGATGGCCAAGTAATGCGGAAAATACTTATTTTTTGATACTTATATAAATTTATTATTGTTATCTTAGTCTTAATAGAGGGGAGAGAATCAAATTGATAATCTGTAACAAGACCTATCATTTGATAGATAAATTATATTTTTATATCTTTTAGATGCTTAAGTTATTTAACAAATGTCTGAAAATTTGTCAAATGGGCATGACAGTGTGTAAAATATTAAAAAACAAATTGATGAGTTTGAAGAGAAGATGAACAATTTATCAGGTATAAAGAAAACTCATTGAGGCGTTTGCAAAAATAAAATCTAGAGGTGTTTGTAAAGGTGAATAAAACGGAATTAAAAGAAAAAATAAAGAAAACTTTAGACAGTCATAAGGCAGAAATTCTCGCTCTAGCTAAAGATATTGCTTCTGAGCCAGAGTTGGGCTTTAAAGAAGAAAAGACAGCAGCCAAGATAAAAAACATCTTTGCCAAATATAATATTCCCTATCAGGATAAGTTAGCACTTACCGGCGTAAAAGGGCTGTTAAAAGGGAAAACAGATAAATATACTGTGGCGATTATTGGTGAGTTAGATGCCGTTCCATCACCGTCCCATCCACAAGCCGATAAGGAGACGGGGGCTGCGCATGCTTGTGGTCATAATATTCAATTGGCAATTATGGCTGCTTGTGCGATTACTTTGCAAACTTCTGGGGTCATGCCTTACCTATCAGGAAATATAGTGCCATTTGCTGTTCCAGCAGAGGAATACGTAGAAATAACTTATCGCAATAATTTGCGCAAGGCGGGAAAAATAAAATATCTGTGCGGAAAATCTGAGCTTATTCGTTTAGGTGCATTTGATGATATTGATATGGCAATGATGATGCATGTTGGCATGGAAAAAGAACAAAAACGCGTGATAGATACCAACGGAACAAGTAATGGTTTTATTGGTAAATTAATTCAATTTCAAGGTCAAGCAGCCCATGCAGCTGGTGCACCGCATGAAGGTATCAATGCCTTAAATGCAGCCATGGTAGCTTTAAATGCAGTAAATGCTTTGCGAGAAACATTCCGCGAAGCGGATTATGTGCGCTTTCATCCTATCATCACTAAGGGAGGAGAGTCGGTCAATGTAGTGCCCAGTGATGTGCGAATGGAAAGTTATGTACGTGCTAAAACGGTTGATGCCATGCTAAAGAGCAATGAAAAAATAAACAATGCTTTGAAATATGGAGCTAAAGCAGTGGGGGCAACGGCTGTTATAGAAGATTTGCCAGGCCAACTGCCGATGCTAAACAATCCTGAATTAAATGCAATTTATGAAGAAAATGTCAAAGCAATTTTAGGAGAAAAAGGCATTATTCATAATGGGCATATAGCAGGTAGCACTGATATGGGCGATGTTGGACATATCATGCCGGTAATTCATCCGTGGTACTCTGGTGGAACAAAGGGCGTTTTACACAGTGCTGATTTTTGTGTCACCGATGATGAAATGTCTTATTTTATACCAGCATTGACCATGCTAGACACGGTAGTCGATTTATTAGCTGATGATGGTCAAGGAGCAGGGCATGTTTTAGATAATTATCAGCCCATTTTCACTAAAAAGACATATTTAGAATATATGGAAAAAATTTCTAGGGCTTGATGGAAAGCAGGGGAAAGAAAGGCAAAATTTCCCCTGCTTTTTTGTTTTTACCATTTAAGGTGCTATTATCTCTTAGCAAGACCTAAGAATAATTGTTGACATAAATTATAAAAAAATTTATGATAAAAGTGAGAGCGTTCTATCATTTTATAGTCAAATGTGTGAAAATTTTAATAGAGAAGGTGTAGATGTGCACAATCCATGGAAATTATCGTCAGAAGATTTGCATAAATTGAACTGTTCTTATACTGTTGAAGAAATTTGTCAGCAACCTGATATGTGGCAAGAAGTGTTGAATATCTTGCATAAAGAAAAAGATGCTTTGCAGGATTATTTGCGTCCCATTTTAGCGCAGGACAATATTCGTATCATCTTTGCTGGAGCTGGCACTTCTCAGTACATTGGGGATATCTTGGCACCAGCCTTGCGCGAAAAATTACCGTACCGTATTGAGTCGATTGGTACGACAGAAATTACCGCTAATCCACAGCAATATTTAGAAAAGAATGTACCGACATTGTTGGTTTCTTTTGCTCGTTCTGGTGATAGTCCAGAAAGTATTGCTACCTATGATTTGGTTGAAAAATTGGTGAACAATGTCAAGCAGTTAGTTATCACTTGTAATGAAAATGGCCATTTAGCAGTGCGCGCCAAACAGGCAACTGGCGGGTATGTCCTTTTGATGCCACCAGCTTCCAATGATAGAGGATTTGCTATGACTAGTAGTTTTTCTTGTATGCTCTTGGCAGCTTTAGCTGTCTTTCAATTGGATAATTGGGAGATTGTAGAAAAGAATATTTCTCATTTGATAGCTTCTGGACGAGCTATTTTGACCGAAGAACGCGGTTTGCCAGAATTAGCCGCTAAAAAAATGCAACGCGTTGTCTTTATTGGTTCAGGTGCTTTGCGCGGCGCTGCTAAGGAAAGTAGGCTCAAAGTTTTAGAGCTGACGAGAGGTAGACAGGTTTCCATTGCTGAATCAGTGATGGGGTTTAGACATGGCCCCAAATCTATCATTAATGATGATACGATGGTCGTGATGTTGCTCTCTGACAATGAATATACACATATGTATGACCTTGATTTTCTCAAGGAATTGGCTGGTGAGGTAGGACGTAAATTTAAAATCGCTGTCTTTTATCCTCAACCTTGTGCAGAAATAGAACAATTAGCAGATTATACTTATGCTATCGATAAAACAGATTTTGCTTGGGATTCTGATGCTTATTTGGCGATAGCTTATATCTTGTTTACGCATCTATTTGCTTTAGCTTCTTCACTTGCCTTTGGTATAGAGCCGGATAATCCCTGCCCAAGTGGTTCGGTAAATCGCGTGGTGAAAGGCGTTACGATTCATCAGTATGATAGATGATGAAAGGTTAGATTTTTTCATATCAGTGTGAGCGAATTTTATTAAACTTTTTATAGAGCTGGTTCAAGTGGGCAGGGGGCTTGGATGAGCAGTAGGAATTTAAGAAAAAGGGGAGATAGCTACTCCCTCTGCAGGCGGTTTGCTGGTTAATTTTATGTGGTAGTTTGCTATTTGACTGGTGAGTCGTCTTTAGTAGCGAAATACTATGCCTATAATGTATACGAGAGTTGATAATCGTCTAGTACACGGACAGGTTGGAGTTACTTGGGTAAATCATTTGGGAGCTAATATGATTGTTGTGGCCAATGATGAGGTAGCCGAAGATGAAGTGCAGCAGAGTTTAATGGATATGGTGGTCCCAGATACTGTAGAAATGCGCTATTTTAGTATTCAAGAGGCTATTGACAAATTAAATTTGGCTGGAGATTGGCAACATATTTTTTTAGTTGTTAGAACACCGCAGGATGTTTTGCGCTTGGTTGAAGGCGGTATCGATTTGAAAAAAGTAAACTTGGGAAATATGCATTTTAAAGAAGGCAAGAAGCAGATTACATCGACGATATCTGTCGATGAAGACGATAAAAAAACTATTAAAGCCCTTTTAGATCGAGGGGTACAGTTGGAAATAAGACGTGTTCCTGATGAACCAGCTACTGATATTATGAAAGTTTTTAGCTGATTAAAGAGAGGGAGAAAATTATGCACGTAACATTATCGCAGGCATTATTAATTACACTTTGGGCTTTTATCATCGGCATAGACCAGTTTAACGGACTATTTCACATTCATAGACCGCTGGTCACCGGTTTGATTATCGGCTTGATTTTAGGTGATTTACAGACTGGTTTAATCACTGGTGCTACCCTAGAATTAATTGCCATGGGGATGGTTCCTTTGGCTGGCGCTCAACCACCCAATATGGTAATTGGTGGGATTATAGGCGTTTCTTTTGCCATCATTTCCAAGTTGCCACCACAAGCAGCTGTGGCTCTTGCTATTCCATTTGCAGTAGCAGCACAGGGGTGCGTGACTTTGATTTTTACCGCCTTTTCTCCGCTCATGCACAAGGCTGACCAGTGGGCAGATGAATGTAATACCAAAGCTATCGCTTGGCTTAACTATTTTGGCCTGTTGACGCACGGCAGTTTCTTTGCCCTTATCACCTTTTTGCCGATTTACTTTGGGGCGGCTTACGCTCAGCAAGTTGTTGGTGCAATTCCTACATGGATTTTAGGTGGCCTCAGTGTAGCTGGCGGCATGATGCCGGCTATCGGCTTTGCTATGTTGTTAAAAATCATGTTGAAAAAAGAATATGTCGCTTTTCTCATCATTGGTTTTTTGCTCATGACTTACTTCCACATCAGTATTTTGGGATTAGCTGGCATTGGTGCGGCTATCGCATTGTATGATTTCTATGCTAATAAAAATAAAGAGGCAAATAATAAAAAGGCGAAAAAGGAGATGCATTCAGGTGGTATCTGATTCAGTTAATACTGCGGATAATTCCGCAAATCTCTCTACTGCTTACATAGACCAAACTCCGCACAAAGTTGTCAAAAAATCAACCTTGTGGATTGTAGTTTTGCGGTCACTACTTCTCCAAGCATCCTTCAATTACGAACGTATGCAGGCCGCTGGTTGGTTATACGGCATTATGAACGTATTGAAAAAAATTCATCAAGATAAGCGCGATTTAGCAAAATCCATGCGGATGCATCTGGAATTTTTTAATACCCATCCATTTTTGGTTAATTTCATCATGGGTTTAGTTTTGGCGATGGAAGAAAACAAGGAAGACCAGAGTACGATTCGCTCTATTAAGGTAGCTACAATGGGTCCTTTAGGTGGCATAGGAGATGCTTTGTGTTGGCTTACCGTCTTGCCTATTTTGGCAGGCTTAGGAGCCTCCATGGCTATGCAGGGAAATCCCATGGGACCAATTATTTTCCTCATATTGTTTAATGTTTTTCAGTTCGGTGTGCGTATTGGTTTGATGAATTATGGATATTATACTGGCGTGCGCGCTATTTCCACGATGCGCGAACAGACAAAGCGCATTTCGCATGCAGCCTCTATTGTCGCGTTGACCGTTATTGGCGGTTTAATCGCCTCCATGATTAAGCTGAAATTAGCTTGGGTAATTCATGTTGGTCAAGCAACTGTTTCTATACAGGACAAAGTTTTTGATGCGATTATGCCAAATTTATTGCCACTGTGTTATACTTTGATTATGTTCTATTTACTTAAAAAGAGCTACTCGCCGGTAAAATTAATTGGAATAACCATTGCGTGTGGTTTAATCGGTAAGTTTATCGGATTATTTTAAGGAAAGGCGGCGAAGGGTGACCTTTGCCGCTTTTTGACTACTGTGGAGCCTAGTAGTTTTGGAGTAGCAACTAAAGAAAGGTGAGATAAAATGGTAGGAATTATTATTGCGGGACACGGAAATTTTGCTACAGGTATGGCATCGGCTATTGAAACGATTGCTGGTGAGCAAGATAAAATGGCAACAGTTATTTTTCCAGGAAACTCCACTACAGATATTTTACGTGCTGAATTAGAACGAGCTTTGACAGAAATAGAGAGCGAAGAAGTGCTTATCTGCGCTGATATTGCTGGTGGCACACCTTTTAATAATGCTGTTCTTTTGAGTCAACATTCTGATAAAAACATTAAAATTGTCAGTGGTGTTAATATACCAGTCATGTTGGAGGCAGTCTTGGGACGTAAAGATAAGACTGCAGCTGAGTTGGCAGAAATGATGTGCAACAATAAACAGGGAAAGGTCATGCTCTATACTCCGAGTGTGCGTAAGGCGAAAGTACAAAACGGAGGGATATAGTGATTAGAACGATTGTCTTAGGTGAGCAATTAATTTTGCCAGAGGGCAAGGTCAAAAATTGCGGTTTAGTTATAGAAAATGGGCATATCGTGGATATATTGCCGAAGCATCAATTAAGCTTAAATGCGCAGAGTGATGTTGTAAGGGCTAAAATCGTTTGTCCCGGCCTAGTAGATACGCATATTCATGGGGCAGCTGGTAGCGACACTATGGATGCTACGCCAGAGGCCTTGCATACAATAGGTACGTATTTGGTTACATGTGGGACTACTACTTGGCAGGCCACAACTGTTACCGATACCTTGGAAAAAACGCGGCGAGCTATTGTAAATGCTACCAGTTATCCAAGTAAAGCTGGAGAAGCGCGCTTGAGAGGCATTTTTTTGGAAGGACTTTACATCACTGCCGAACATCGTGGTGCACATCCAGTGGAATTGATACGCGAAATTGACTGCGCAGAAATCGCCACTTGGCAAGAGCTAGGGGTAAAGACAATCATCATTGCTCCGGAAAAAGAACACGCGATTGAAGCTATCAAAAAATTTTCTCCATATATGCATATTTCTTTGGGACACAGCAGTGCCGATTATCCGACAGCCATGGCAGCTATTGCAGCTGGAGCGGATGCTGGGGTACATACTTTTTGCGGGATGAGTCCTTTGCATCATCGTAATCCCAATCTGTTGGGGGCTATTTTGACGGAAGATGCCGTCTATGCCGAGTTAATTGCAGATGGCATTCATGTACAAAAACCAGCAATGGATTTGTTATTTAGGGCTAAACCACGCGACAAAGTCATCTTGGTCAGTGATGCCATTTGTGGAACGGGTTTACCTGATGGGAAATATGTACTCGGTACATTGCCGGTAACCATTAAGAATGGCGTGGCGCGGACGGAGAGTGGTTCTTTAGCGGGGAGCACCACTAATTTATTGGCCTCTGTGCGGAGATTAATTCGTGAAGTCGGGATTGCTCCGCATGAAGCCATCAATATGGCCTCTCTAAATCCGTGCCAGAGATTTGGCTGGCAAGATATCGGCAGTTTAGAGGTGGGAAAATGGGCAGATTTTCTCTGCCTAGATGCAGATTATCAATTACAGGCGACCTATATAGCAGGAAAAAAAGTTTACGAACGGAAGGAAAAATAATTTATGTCACTTATATCTACTAGAGAAATGCTCTTACAGGCGCAGAAAGAGAACTATGCTGTGCCGGCCTTTAATATTCACAATATGGAAAGTATGCAAGTTGTCGTGGAAGCAGCGATTAAAAACCGCTCGCCTCTTATCATTGCCGCTACGCCTTCTACTGTTCGCTATGCTGGCGCAGATTACCTAGTGGCTATGGCTGAGACAGCTGCTCGTAAGTATGATATTCCTATTGCTTTACATTTAGACCATTTTGAAAAAGTGGAAGAAATAAAATCTGCTATCACGGCTGGCTTTACTTCCTGTATGATAGATGCTTCTAAATTACCGTTTAAAGAAAATATCAGTAAAGTGCAAGAAGTCGCTAGCTATGCGCATCGCTATGATGTGACGGTGGAAGCAGAGCTTGGCAAACTAATTGGCATGGAAGATGATATTGTAGTGGAAGAAAAAGATGTAATTTATACTAACCCAGAAGATGCTGTAGAGTTTGTCAGACAGTGTGATATTGATAGTTTAGCTGTCGCCATAGGTACCGCTCATGGTTTGTATAAAGGAAAACCACATCTGGATTTTGAACGTTTAGCAGCTATTAGAGATGTTATTTCCATACCATTGGTATTACATGGAGCGTCTGATGTTCCAGCAGAAATGTTACAAAAGACAATTCAGTTGGGTATCTGTAAGGTCAATATTGCCACTGATTTAAAGATACCGTTTGCTAATGCCTTGCGTAAGTATTTAAAAGAACATCCAGAGGCAAATGACCCGCGCAAATACCTGACACCAGCTAAGGCCGCTATGTTAGAAGTAGCGGAAGACAAGATTGTCCTTTGCGGTAGTCAAAATCGCTATTAATTAGTTATGATATTAGTAGTAAACCTTAATGCTGCTATTGACAAACGCTATCGGTTGGAGAACTTGTCAAAACATCAGGTAAATCGCATTAAAAGTGTAGAAAATAGAGCGGGTGGCAAGGGCATCAATGTGGCTAGTGTTTGTCATGCTTTAGGAGAAGAAGTATTAGTCGTTGGTTTTGCTGGCGGTTACAATGGATTATATATCGAACGAGAATTGCAAGCACGAAATATTCCGCATCGCTTGACGCGTTGCCGAGAAGAGACTAGGTGTTGCTTAAATATCATTGATGATGATGGCGGGCAAACAGAGATTTTAGAGCCAGGCCCAATTATTCAAGAAGAAGAACAAGTGGCGTTTTTGAACTCCTTTGCCGAATTGGTTCCCCAAGCAGATTTAATCGTCGCCTCTGGCAGTTTACCGCGCAACTTGCCTGGAGATTTTTATGCGCGTCTATTAAAGATGTCCATGAAGAAAAAATTTTTTTTGGATAGTTCAGGAGCAGCCATGCAACGTGGATTTGAGCAGAAACCATACCTCATTAAACCAAATCAAAATGAGGTGCAAAAGTTGGCGCAGCGAGAGATAAAAACACTTGTTGATGGAAAAGAACTTTTGCTTAAATGGCGAGCTGAGGGAATTGCTTGTCCGCTAATTTCATTGGGTGATAAAGGAGCCCTATTCGTTGATAATGATGAAAGAGTTTGGCAGGCGGTGCCACCGGCGATAAATCCGCGCAACACGGTTGGCAGTGGCGATTCCTTTGTTGCTGGCATGGCTGTAGGATTAAAGCGTGGTTACCAACGCCGTGAACAGGTAGCTTTGGCTATCTCCTGTGGTACGTCTAATGCACTTTTAGATGCTACTGGGGCCATCGAAATATCTACCGTTAAGAAAATAAAGGGTGAAGTACGTTTTCGAGAATTAGTTTAGTGTTAAATAAAAATGACGTCAGTGAATAATCACTGACGTCATTTTTTATTTTTGTTTTTAATTATTTTGTACGGAAGTATCAGCCGCAATATCAGCATTTATAGCAGCTACTGTTTTGGCATTGATAGCATTATTAGAGGTGGTGGCATTGCTAGGTGTACTTACGGCAACGCCATAGAGAGGCACTTCTTGTTTAGTTTCTATATATAACTGTGTGCCGACTGGTAAGTCGACATTTTCGCCATGGACAAAAGCGCCACCAATAATGCCTATCGGCCCGAGAAGAGCGATACCAGCTAAGCTAGCACCAGCTGCCATTGCTTCTGATTTCATTTCTTCCTTAGATTTTTCTCCCAAATAAGTGTTTACCATGCGCCCGTCAAAAGCCTGTATTTGCGAAAAATCGACATCTACTTTGCCATTTCTACCAAAATTTTTGGCTTGTTTTACTTCGGTTACATGACCTTTACCCATTTCTCCCTGAGCAAATATCAAAGTTCCATTGTAAACGATATTTTCTGCTACGGCATATTTGACAGTATCACCAACTTGCATATTAGCCGATTTTATGGGAGTGAGTAACTTTATTTTTATGAGGGTATGGGCAGGAACCATGGTGCGGGTGAGAGGAATTGGCTCCTGATTATTGCCAAAAGCTACATTTCCTAAATCAACCATTTGGCTGTACATACTGCCTGTCAATGTTTTACCGTAAATGAGATTTTCTAAATTGGCTAAACGAATTTTTATCGGTTCCATAGATACCTTGTGCATAAGAGCCCATTCGATGGCATTCATTTGGGCAATGGCAGAGGGATTGTAGTCATTGTTAAAAACTTGGTTATAGATATTGTCGATACGCTCTTGCAGACTGCCGTTTTGTGTGCCACCGTAATAATCTCTCTCCAAATTATTGAGGCGGTCTAAAATAGCACCAGTTTGTTTTCCGCCAAGAAGAGCTTGTTCGACAGCGATTAATTTTTGTTGAAGGGCATTGCCAGCGTTATTGGTCGTGTTACTATCTATAACTGGTGTGCTAACGGTAACAGGAGCAGCAAGTACCAGTGGAGGGGAAAGAAAGAGCGAAAGGCAAAGTGAAAGTGAAATAAGACGTTTGTAAATTTTGCGTGAAATTTTCATTGTCAAGGAGGCAGGTCTAAAGACCTGTTGCTACGAAGAACATAGAATTATCATTTACGAGTTTAAAATTTGACGAAAGCAGTATATAAATGGTTAATTTTTCTATGTTGCAGAGGGAGCAAATATCCCACCTTTCTTAAAAAGTTTTTGCGGTGCAAAGCCCTCTGCTGTCTTTGGCATAATTGCTATAATTATTAGTACATCGTTTTATTATCTGTTGTTAGTAATAACTCTCTTGGTCATGTATTTAAGGCCTAGAGCGGAAATTCCCATCTGTGGCTATTAATGTCGCAAACCAAATGAGATGACTGGTTTTTATTCCAGATGCGAAATTCGGATTTTTTTTAATTTTAAATTTCTGTAGCTAGTACAATTTGCTGTTTTTTTAGATAAATGGGCCGCAGTTGGCAAAGGTCAGCCAGATGTTCGGCCCTGTCAAAGTATTTGCCGATGATATTGGCAACATGAGCGTCGCTCCCTAAAGTGACGTACTTGCCACCCATTTTATGATATTGTCGATAAATAGGGATTAAGGATAAGATAGCGTCTTCATCGTAGAAACGGCGCGTATTTATTTCTGGTATAATTTCGTACTTTAAGCAGAGACGCCAGATTTCATCTATTTCTCGAGAGAAATCTTCATAATAGAGATTGGGGTCGGTATAAGGTGAGCGACGGCAAATATAATCTAAATGGCCCAAGATATTGCCAAAATCATATCTAGGTAGAAGAGCAATAATTTCTTCTAGATAGCGAGAATAAGTTTGTTTTTTCGTGCCAGTCTGTCATTCTCAAAGAGAACAGCGGTTGATGTGAACTTGCTAAATTCACATAGTTTCTAAACTTCTTATAGTTTCCCATAAGCACAGACTATATCTTTTCCCTCGGCGTTGTCCGTTAGGGCGAAACCACTTCGATACGCTTGTATCTACTTCCTTCACGGGGAATAGTCGTTGAGCTTTCTCCTTTTGGGAGCTTAGTTGCTGATTACCGATTTTCTTTGTTTAGGATTTGACCATGTATTATCCGATTAATTATTTCCGCTTTCGCCACCGTCATATAGGCTTTTTTTCACGCCTTTATTGTGGTTTAATCGGCTTTACGGCATTCCAGCAGTTCAGTTTCTTTGTTGGACAAGAATTTGTCTCTATCTACCAGTTTCCCGATAGACTTACTAGGCGGGGTGCCCCCCTTTTAATAAAAGAAATTTTCTTGGTAAATATCGTAATTATCGACGGAGTGTTGGGAAATGATGATGAGGTCAAAACCGCCTTTTTCAGCAAATTCGCGATTGCTTCGCACTGTTTTGGCCTGCATACTGATTTCTACACCACTTAATAGTTCTGGGCAAGCATGCTTTTTAGCGCGCTCTTGATAATCTGGTATAGAAAATACATTATCTATACCGCTGGGAGGAAAAGCATAATCGAGATGCTCTGTTGTGATGATACCCAGTCCGTGAGCCTTGGCGAAAGATAAGGCTTGGGGAAGGGAAGTACGAGAATCGGGAGAAAAATCTGTATGAACATGACAATCAAAGAGCAACAATAACACCTTCTTCCAAAAACAATAAAACATATAAGATAATCTAATACTATTATAAGCGAAAAATATTTTTTTTTGAAGTAAGGAGCAAAGTTTATCTAAGCTGGTAGTTTTAAATACAAACGATAAAAACATTTTAGGGAGAGCGAGGGGAAAATTTTTATTGTTAAATATACATTGGTTGTATTAAGGAATAGGATAGAACTATATTTTGGGGGAAAAGATGATAGGGTGTGAGAAAGAAAAAATATGATATAATAACTCTAGATAAATATAGTCTAATATAAGTATTATCTCGGCCGTGGTTTATAACCTATCAGCGCTCTTAATATTTGTTCATTCTATTTTAAGCGAAGATTGATTGTAAATATGGTGAGATAATAAGGGTGAGGTAAAGATAATTGAAAATAGCAATGATTGGTACAGGCTATGTCGGGCTAGTTACCGGCACATGTTTTGCAGAAGTAGGAAATGATGTCATCTGCGTCGACGTTGACAAAAATAAAATAGATAAATTACAACGCGGTGTTATTCCCATTTATGAACCTGGTTTGACTGAGATGGTCAAAAATAATTACGAACGCGGTAATTTGTCTTTTACGACCGATATCGGCGAAGCCCTACACGAAGCTAATATTTGTTTTATTGCCGTTGGCACACCGATGGGTGAAGATGGCAGTGCTGATTTACAATATGTCTTACAAGCTGCTCGTGATATCGGCAAACATATGGTACATGATATGTTCATTGTTGATAAATCAACTGTTCCTGTGGGAACGGGAGAAAAAGTCCGCAAGGTCATTAAAGAAGAATTAACTAAACGTGGTTCTAATTTGAAGTTTGACATTATTTCTAATCCAGAATTTTTAAAAGAAGGCAATGCCTGTGCTGATTTCATGACACCAGACAGAGTTATTATTGGCTCAGAACATCCACAATCTATTGAAATAATGAAGCAATTGTACGAACCGTTTATTCGTTCGCGTGAAGTTTTTATCATTATGGATGTAAAGAGTGCCGAATTGACTAAATACGCCGCTAACTCTATGCTGGCCACCAAGATTTCCTTTATCAATGAAGTCGCCAATATCGCGGAAAGAGTGGGGGCCGATATCAATAAGGTACGCCACGGCATTGGCAGTGACCAACGCATCGGCTACAGTTTTATCAATCCAGGATGTGGTTATGGGGGCAGTTGTTTCCCTAAAGATGTGCAAGCTCTTATTCGCACTAGCGAAGAGTATGGTTATGATGCCAAGTTATTGAAATCGGTAGAAAGTGTAAATAAACTCCAAAAAGAGGTGCTTGTGCAGAAAATTGTGAAGGAATATGGTACAGATTTGCATGGCAAGCATTTTGCTGTATGGGGATTAGCTTTTAAACCTGGCACTGATGATATGCGTGAAGCCCCCTCGATTATCATTATTTCTAAACTGTTATCGCTGGGAGCTACTATTACAGTTTATGACCCGAAGGCGATGGATATGGCTAAGCAATACTATCTGCAGAATTACCCAAGTATCGTTTATGCTCCTAATAAGTATGATGCTTTGGCAGAGGCAGATGCGCTCATCTTATTGACGGAATGGCAGGAATTTCAAAGTCCAGATTTTATCGAAATGAAGGGACGCATGAAAGGACATACTATTTTTGACGGCAGAAATCAATATAAATTAAAATTGATGAAGCATTATGGTTTCCATTATGTGCAAATTGGTGTGAAATAATTATCGATTATAGGGGGAGTAAGAGTGCCAATTGTAGTAAAAGTTCCAGGAACCTGTGGTGAATTAGTGCAGGGCATTTTAGATGAAGAACCATTTCTCATCACTTGCCCAATCAATCTTTTTTCCGCTGTGGAAATAAAAGAGGCCAGCTATGGCATACGTGGTTTAGAGGAACGTGCAAAATCGCAGCAAGCCCTGCAAAATACATGTCGCTTTTTGGGGGTCAAGCCTGAAACAATCGGTTTGAACTTTAGTTCAGAAATATTGCCAGGAAAAGGGATGTCTTCGAGTAGCGCGGATATCGGAGCGATTTGCAAGGCGGTATCCATTGCTAGCAAAAAGGAAATTGATGTGGAAGAAATTATGGAAATTGCTACGGACATAGAACCAACTGATGGTGTCTATTTTGAAGGTATTGTCTGTGTCAATTACCTGACGGGGGAAATTATCGAAGACTTAGGTGAACCACCAGCGATAACATTGGGAATTTTCGATTGCGGAGGTACCTTGGATACTCTAGATTTTCATCGTCGACCAGATTTAAAGCATCTCAACCGCAAAAAGGAGCGCATGGTTAAGGAAGCACTGCAGTTGGTTTTAAATGGTTTTCATAATGCTGATATTGAGGAAATTGGTGAGGGAACGATGATTTCTTCTTATGCTAATCAGGAAATCCTTTATAAAGAAGATTTACCAGTTCTTTGGAACGTAGCCCAAAAATATGGAGCAGTAGGAGTAACCACAGCACATAGTGGAACAATTATGGGTGTCATGTTTCCCCAAGAAGATATTTCACCGGACAATTACTTGGCTTTCTTAGAAGAAGTGCGCACAACTTGTCCAGATTTGACCTATATGTATCAGAAAAAATTACTTTCTGGTGGTTTTTATATCGAAAAAAAATGAGAAAAAGCAGACTGCCTTCAGGTAGTCTGCTTTTTGTAAAAGGAGAATAAAAGAGTAGTTTGAGCGTTTATGAGCATGGAGATAGGTATAGCCAACTGAAGAAAAAAAAGTTTTCCAACCAAATATTGCTGGATTTTAGCGCCAATATTAATCCACTAGGTTATAGCAGGTCTGTAAAAAAGACGTTGTTATCCAATATCGAGAGTATTGTACATTATCCAGCACCGCAAGATGGGGAACTGCAGCGCGCCATTAAAGAGTATTATAATTTGCCATCGCATGCAGGTATTTTGACGACTAATGGCGCAGCGGAAGCCTTTTATACTTTATGTCAGTATTTGCGACCACACCGCGCCCTTTTTTTAGCGCCTTGTTTTTCTGAATATGAGCGAGCAGTGCGAAGTGTAGGGGGAGAATGTGCGTATTTTGTTCTTTCAGCGAAGGATGACTTTCAGCCTGATACAGAAAAACTCGCCTCTCGTTTAACGGGATGTGATATTGTTTTTATCGCTAATCCCAACAATCCGACGGGCGGATTGTGGCCCCAAAAGGCCTTGGAATATTTTATCGCACAAGCAGCTGCTCAAAAATGTTTTGTGGTTCTCGATGAATCTTTTTTAGATTTTCGCGCCGATTATGAAGATTTTTCAGCCCAATATCTGCTAGGAACATATGACAACTTCTGTATTGTACACTCTATGACCAAGTTTTTTGCCCTGCCAGGATTGCGGTTAGGTTTTGTGGTGGGGACACAAAAATTAGTACAGAAATTATCGTATTTTCAACAACCGTGGAATGTAAGCACATTGGCGCAACTTGCCGGAATAGCTGCTCTAGGTGATATTGAATATGGAGAAGAAACTCGTTCTTATGTGCATACAGAGCGGGTATATTTACAACAAGAATTGGCAAAATTTTCCAGTTGGCATGTTTATGAGCCAACGGTGAATTTTCTCCTTTTAGAATTGCGTGTAGAAAGTGGGCTCACTGCATTTTCTATACAAGAAAATTTATTAAAAAGAGGTATTCTTATTCGAAATTGTGATAATTATCGCGGTTTAGATAGCCGTTATTTTCGCCTTGCAGTGCGTAGACGAGAAGAAAATAGGATTTTAGTACAAACGTTGCGCAATTTAAAATTAAAGTGAATGATGGATAAAATAAAAAACTACTCGTCTCGTAGGGCGAGTAGTAACATATACATCAAACCAAACCGATGTAAAGATTGACCTTCAGTCCGTCGCATAGAAAGGTAACGATAACCGCTTGGTCAACAGGAATGGTTGCTTGGCTATTGCTTTCACTAATGAGCAAGGTAGGAGGAGAAATGTTAAGGTTTTTAATATTGATTTTGTTAAAATGAGTGCAAGCATTGGCGCAAACCATATTGCTCATTTCAGAAAGGGCACTCTTGGACATGTCGTCAAGGGCCGTTACCGGCATGCCCATCATCATCTTGCTGGCAAATTTTTCGGCATCAGCTTCTGACATACCGATGAGGATGACCCCTTTTACTGTTCCAACAATAGAAATATTTAAAAGTACACCGCTGTAAGAAATCGTGGAGCTACTCAATTGGAGATTGTTCTTTTTGATTTCTTGAAAGCCAAATTGACTTAAAACTTCATTAAAAGCCTCAATGACTGGGTTGATTAAATTTACATCCATAATGTTTTCCCCCGTTTAAACCCAATGCTCAATAAGATTTCACCATAATCGCAATGAGCGATGATTTTTTTCATGACTAAGCACGGATTTACTAGTTCCAGCGATTTGCCATGGAAAATACTCGGTGGTGATACTTGTAAGCCAAAAGATTTTTCTTGTTTGTTTAACATAGAACAAGCTCTGCCCGCGATGATGTTGGCGAGTTCAGAACTCATTTCAATTACTTCTTCGGAGGAAACATCTTTTCTTTTTAAAATTGCTTGTGTGATACTTGCAGCTGTATCAGAAGCAACATCAATCATCAAGGTGCCAGAATATTGACCAATGATGCCGATGACAGCAGTGATACCACGTGATAGATAGGTTTGACTCAATATACCAGCATCAGAAAAGCTCACGGGTTGCTTTATCATGCTGGTTAGATTTTGTGATAGTGATTCTTGGGCTACTGGTAAGGCTAAACCCATCAAGTTATCAAAAAGGGTATCTGGTGCCATTATTTTTTCAATTAAGGTGTAAAGACGGTCTTCCTCAACTGGTTTTTGAATGTAGCCAGAAATACCCAATCGTCTTGCTTCTTGCTCCATATCTTCGTCCTTCATAGAACTAGAAAGGATGATTTTTAGCTGTGGGTTTTTGTGCAAGAGAGCTTTACTGATATCAAAACCATTGTGTTTTGGCATGGCGATATCCATCGTCACGATATCAGGTTGCACTTTTTCGTAAGTGGCAAGAGCTGTTTCTAAAGAATCTGCTTCGCCGACAACCTCGTAACCTCCAGCTTTTAACATATCCGACATCATAGTGCGAGAAAATGGAGAATCATCTACAATCATAAATTTTAATGACATTTTCTTCTACTGCTACTCTTATGAATAACAAATTTGACGGGTAGCTTTTCCTTTCATATGGTTTAAAAATAAAATATATAAAACGATTACAATAATAATATTCGACAAAAATAAAAAAAACCTTTTATTTATCCGAAATTTATCTATTTAAGCAGAGACGTATAACATTTATTTTTAACGTATTTATTAAAATGGTATTCAGGAGAAAGGGGAAGAGTATTTCCCGAATTTGTTTCGAGAGATACGGCATAATTTAAATTGATGAAATTAGGTAATCTTTCAGTGAAAAAACGCCTCATCATCTCTAATTATATCATGATTATCGTGCCGGTTGTGGTAATTATTATGTTGGGGATAGGTTTAATCTCGCTATTAGATATAACGGGGACTATGCGCCAGCAAGAGGTGACACTGCTTTGGCCAAAAGATAGTCGCGCCTTAGTTATGCAATTAACGCTCAATACTTTGCATAAGAAGGTAAACAAAGCGGAAAAAGAGGATATCGTGGAGGAATGTGCGAATTTGGACAGGCAAGGTATCAAGACACGTGCGGTAGAACGGGGACAAATTTTATACCAAAGTAGCACTTTTCAAGAGCAAGATTTATGGAAATATGGTGATAGTAGGCATAAAGGGAATTTCCTTATTTGGAACGAAAAAGGATTATTCTTTCAGATTTATAACCAGCAGAGGGCGATTTTGGTAGAAGGGGGAGGAAATATTCCCTTTCTCGTGCATGAACCAAGTCGGGGAAATTTTTGGTACTACGCCATTCAGGGACTGCTCTTAGGGGCACTATTTTTAACCTTAGCAATTATCGTATTGATGGGACTGTTTTTGTCGCACACGATTTCTAAGCAGATTATTTTACCGCTACGCGAATTACAAAAAGCGGCTGAAGCGATTGGAAAAGGAAATTTTGGTTATCCTTTACATATTCGAGCACACGATGAGATTGGCCAAGTTTGTCAGCGTTTTGAGTACATGCGCTTACAATTAAAGCTAGCTAAAGAGGAAGAAGCACGTTATGAAAACAATCGTAAGGAATTGATAGCCGGTATCAGTCATGATTTATCTACGCCGCTTACGGCAGTGAAAGGATATGCCACTGGTATTTTAGATGGTATTGCCAAGACGCCTGAGAAACAAAAGCATTATCTACAAAGAATTGTGCAAGCTTCCGATAATATGGAAAAATTGGTAGAAAGTCTTTTTCTTTTTTCTAAATTAGATTTACAAAAATTACCTTTTCATCTAGAAAAAGTAGATTTACGGCGATATTTTGTGGATTATTTCAATGAACAACGTAGTATTTGGCAAGAACGAGGTTTATCGCTAAGTTTACATTTGCAAGTGGCGAAGGCTTGGGTGCAGGTTGACCGACTGCAATTACAGCGCGTTATTGAAAATATTTGCAAAAATACTTTGAAATATAGACGAGCCCAGACCATTCCGCAGCTGAGTATTACTTTGGAGCAGATTGATAATAGCATCAAGATACAATTTGTCGATGATGGTATTGGCGTACAACAAGAGGAATTACAAAAAATTTTTGACAGTTTTTATCGCACCGATAAGGCGCGAACTGATGTGGCCAAGGGAAGTGGATTGGGTCTAGCGATTGTGAAGAAGATTATTTTAACCATGCAGGGAAAAATTTGGGTAAGATATAGCCCTTCGTATTGCTAAAGCAGTGCGAACTCTACGTTAAATGCTTTGAATTCCTAAAGCTGTACCGCCAAAACAGGAATTGGAAACGATAAACTGGTGGAGCGAAAGCAGAAAAAAAGGTGCAGATGGCATAGGGTGAAAAAAATAGCTACGGCTCCTAAGTGCTAGTAAATGGATGTTTAGCAGGGAAAATCCTAAACCACAGTGGTGTGGCAGGGAGGACCTTCAACGACTATCTCCTTGAGGGAGAGTAAAACCGCAAGTCGAGGGCGGAAGAAAAATGTAGCCGGATACATTCCGGAAGAAATAGTCTCCACTGCCGTGAAAATAGCAGATGTTTGCCAGAAGGCAAACTGCATTGGAAGTTGCGTTCTGATGTGAAGATAAGGCCGAACAAAATGAGCCGCATGGTTTGAAAGTTATCATTTTACTGCCGGAGGATGAGGAAGATGCCTAAAATACTGATTATCGAAGATGATATTGCTATTGCTGAATTAGAGCGAGACTACTTAGAGGCACATGGGTTCCAAGTAGATTTAGATCAAAATGGCCAAAAGGGGCTGGAAAAAGCTTTAGAAGGGGACTACGATTTACTTTTAGTAGATGTGATGTTGCCAGAGTTAGATGGCTTTCATATTTGTAGACAGGTGCGGGCGAAAAAGGATATGCCTTTCTTATTCGTCTCGGCACGTAGTGAAGATGTTGACAAAATTAGAGGCCTTGGCTTGGGTGCAGATGATTATATTAGTAAACCATTTAGCCCCGGTGAATTAGTAGCACGCGTGCAATCACATTTAGCTCGTTATCAGCGCTTAACAAAAAAAGATAATCAAAGCACTGATAAGCGAGTGTTGAGCTTTCACGATTTGAGTGTCAATATAGAGTCACGACGGGTGTTTGTCGGTACCAAAGAAGTAAATTTGCCTAATAAAGAGTTTGAAATTTTGGCTTATCTAATGCAAAATAGAGGTATAGTAATTAGTAAAGAACAATTATTTGACAAAATTTGGGGGATTGATTCTTTAGGAGATACAGCGACTGTTATGGTACATATCAATCGCTTGCGCGAAAAAATAGAACCTCATCCAGAAAATCCATTTTATATCCAAACAGTTTGGGGAGCAGGTTATCGCTTTCACGTTTGATATTTAATTTAAATTTATATTTAAATTAAGAAATAGTTTAGAAAAAATTTAAAACTAAGTTTTATAATAAAAATTGCAAAAGCAAAAGTGGTATAACAGGTAAGCAAGGGAAAGAAAGTGGAAAAATTGGAAAGAATAGAATTCTTAAAGCGATTTATCACAGAGCCGCAAAAGATTGGCAGTTTGACACCTAGCTCAAGTTATTTAACTAATAAGATGTTAAAGCGCATAGATTGGGAACAGCTCCACAATATAGCGGAATTAGGTGCTGGTACAGGTGTGTTTACGCGAGCTATCGTTGCGAAAAAACAACAAAATTGTCATTTTTTGATTGTAGAGCAAGATACAGAAATGTTGCAAAATTTAAAGGATAATTTTCCTGATTGCGAGTTCGCAGCAGAGGCAGAATTATTAGCTGAACGTGTACAGGGGACTCAGGAGAAATTTGATTTTATTGTTTCAGGCTTACCGTTTGCTGTTTTGCCAGTGCGCACGCGCATTCGTATTATGCGAGCCGTCTTAAATTCTTTGCAGGAAGGTGGAACATTTGTCACTTTTCAGTATTCACTACAGATGTTGCACATGTTGAAAAAATATTTCACTTCCGTAGATGTTGCCTTTGAGCTGCGCAATTTACCACCGGCTTTTGTTTATTATTGCCAAAAATGAGGTAGAAATGATGGACAGTGTCGTAAAAAATATAGCTTTACATTTAATATCTTGGCAGGAAAAATGGCGAAAATATGGTAAAAAAATAGTAAGCACGGTAGTTTTAGGAAGTATCATTTTAGGAGGGGCTTACACCTATTTTTCTTATTGATGAAGTTTAAACTTCAATAGTAAGTACGTAGAGAAATTTGCGTGTAATTTGTGTCATGTCTTAATAATATGACATTGAGAAACTGAATTGCTGGAATCCCATAAAGCTAGTCAAACCATGATAGTGACCTGAAAGATGGTTGCAGTAAGGTGGCAAAAGCAGAAAGAATTGACTGGATGGCAGATGGTTAAATCCTAAATGTTCGTAAATTGGCAACCAGCAGGAAAGTCCCTAACAGGGAAATCTTCAACGACTATTCCGCAGGGAAGTAGGCGCAGGCGCGCCGAAGTGGTTTCGCCTAAGCTCACAAGAGGGTAAGGAGAAGAGATAGTCTGTGCTCTAGTTAAAACTGGAGAAGTTCCAAGGGGAACTACAGGGAACGTAACGTAGCGTTTTCCTGTGAACAAAATAATTTCTGTGCTCATGAGCATATGAAAAAACAGAATACAAAAATTACAGGTGTGGTTACCGCCGTGCAAGGACCTCGAATAACGGTGGCGAATAAATTTTTTACGCGAGAAGTAAATCTCGATACTTTGCCGTCGACGGTAAAAATAGTGCCAGGAGAAAAAATCAAAATAGAAAAAAATTTACAAGGGAAAGTATTAAGTGTGAAGGTGAAAAATCCTTATTTCGGGGTTAATAAATATTCTAATATCTAGAAAGGGGTTAATTTGGAAATGAAAAAGT
>JAHHSQ010000023.1 GCA_020025135.1 Pectinatus sp. | reverse complement strand
GATATAAGTAATGAATTTTTAAATCCTTTTCAGGGAAAACTTGTTGCCGGAAAAATCAATTATTCCTTCTTGACGCATTTTGCTGAGTTCTGTACACATCGCACTGCGATTTATGGCTAAGAAATCAGCTAGCTCTTGGCGACGAAAAGGAACGGTAAAGCTGTTACTATGTGCTTTGCTAGCGCAATCTGCTAAATAAGAAAGTAATTTTTCGCGTGTTGTCCGTTTGCTGAGATAGTTTATTTTATTAGTCAAAGTATAGGCTTTTTGCGAGAGCAAGGAGAGAAGATTTTGAATTATTCTAGTGTGAAAAAGGCAGTTGTGTTGACAGGTAGTGATAAGATGTTCGATGCGCAAAAAGAGAAGACGGGAATTTTCCAAACTCACTGCTTGAATATTGGTTTTTAGTTGGGGGTTACAAGCATATACCTCGCCAAAAATTTGTGCTGGTTGTATAGTGGCAATGATATTGCGATTGCCAAAATAATCGTGTAACTCTATTTGGATACGACCAGCAAGCACGAGCATAATAGCGGGAAGTGTTTCATCAGGTTGAAAGAGGATTTGCCCCTTTTGATAAGATTTTACTTGGGACTTCAAACAGTGCATGATATGGAGAATCTCATCGGCTTTAATATTGGCAAAGAGCGCCGATTTTTGGAGAATTGGTAAAAATTTTTGCACGCTAATGACCTCCTTTTTGTTGGAATTACAACAGATAAATTGTTTGTATTATATTAAAATAAGAAAGAGAAAACAAGTTTTAGGAAAAGAGAGGATGATATACATGGAAGAGATGTTTTGTTTTCAGTGTGAACAGACTGCCGGTGGCCACGGTTGTACTGGCAAAGCTGGTGTGTGCGGTAAAACGGCAGAAGTAGCGCAAGCGCAAGATAAACTTACTGGTGCCCTCATCGGTTTGAGTGCAGTTTTACCAGAAATAGGAAGCCCACAATACGTTGCTGTCATCAGGGAAGGTTTGTTTAAGACTGTCACCAATGTTAGTTTTTCCTTGCGTGATATCAACCAGATGATAGATAAAGTACAAAATTTAGGACAAAAGTTAGCTTCTGTTAAAGGACAGTATGCTATTTATGACCTAGAAAAAATTTGGCATGCAGAAAAAGAAGATATTCGCTCGTTAAAATCGCTTTTGCTCTTTGGTTTGCGCGGTATGGCTGCTTATGCTTATCACGCTAGTGCATTGGGATATGAGGATGAACGTATAGATAAATTTTTTGTGCGTGCTCTGCAGGCACTCGGTACTGATGTGGATGGCGATGTGCTTTTGCAGTTGAATATGGAATTGGGAAAGACCAATCTTATTTGTATGGAATTATTAGACCGCGCTAATACTAGTACTTATGGTAATCCAGAGCCGACGGAAGTTACCATGCAGATAGAAAAAGGCCCGTTTATTATTGTCACTGGGCATGATTTGAAGGATTTAGAGTTGCTATTACAGCAGACGGAAGGCAGAGGTATAAATATTTATACCCACGGTGAAATGTTACCGTGTCATGCTTATCCGGGCTTAAAGAAATACACTCATTTAAAGGGGCATTTTGGTACTGCTTGGCACAATCAAAGAAAAGAGTTTGCCAAAGTACCGGCACCAATTCTCTTTACGACGAATTGTTTAATGCCACCTTTGCCATCCTATGCGGATAATATCTTCACAACTGATGTTGTTTCATATCCCAATGCGATACATATTGGCGGGGATAAGGACTTTACTCCCGTGATAGAGAAAGCACTTTCTTTGGGAGGCTATGCAGAAGACACAGTTATATGTGGAATTAACGGTGGTAAGAAAGTTACCACTGGTTTTGGCCATGTCGCTGTTTTAAGCCAAGCAAATAAAATTGTTGAAGCAGTCAAGAAAAATGAAATTAGTCATTTCTTCTTGGTAGGCGGTTGTGATGGTATGCACAATTCTCGCACCTATTATACGGAGTTTGTTAAAAAGACCCCACAAGATAGCATTATTTTGACATTGGCTTGCGGAAAATTCCGTTTTAATGACCTCGATTTAGGAACAGTAGCAGGTTTACCACGTCTACTCGATATGGGGCAATGTAATGATGCTTATAGTGCCATTAAAGTGGCCACAGCTTTAGCAGAAGCTTTTTCTTGCTCGGTAAACGAGTTGCCTTTGACTATCGTGCTATCTTGGTATGAACAAAAGGCCGTGTGTATTTTACTGACACTTTTGAGCTTAGGCATTAAAAATTTCTATTTAGGTCCGACATTACCAGCCTTTGTTTCACCAGCTATCCTCCAGTATTTAGTAGATAATTTTGGTATTAAAACTTTGGGAACTCCAGAAGGAGATTTGCAAAATATTTTAGGTGCTAGCAAATAATATGGATAAATGGTTGATTGTCTACTCCAGCATGACTGGTAATACGGAGAAAATTGCTCAAAGTTTGGCGGCGAGTTGGGGCGAAAAAAGTGAGCTGGTTTCGTTACATCAAAATCCCAAGTGTCTAGGGGATGGTTACCCAGTGGTTGTGGTATGTTATTGGTTACAACGAGGTGAACCGAATAAGCTCGTGCAACAGTTTTTGCAACGCTTGCATGACCAGTACGTCATTCTTGTGCAAACGCATGGATGTGATACCAATAGCGAGCATGATATCACTGCTTTTGCCCGTGCCGCTCGCTATTTGCCGATTAATTGTGATGTACTAGGTACTTTTTCTGTGCAGGGGAGGATAAATCCACGTCTTTTGGAGCAACGTCATAAAGTCAGCGCGGATAATCCGCATGCTGCTACTGAGCGCAATAAAGAACGTTGGCAGCGAGCTAGTGTGCATCCAAATGAAGAAGACTATGCCAGAGCAAGGGATTTTGCTCTGGCAATGGAGCGAAAATTTGCCTTGAAAATGGCATATCGGGAAAAGAAAAGAAAAATGTTGACCTCTTTGAAAAAATAATTTATAATTACTTGAGTATGCGGAAGTGGCGGAATTGGCAGACGCGCTGGACTTAGGATCCAGTTCAGCAATGAGTGCAGGTTCAAGTCCTGTCTTCCGCACCATACAGAAATTATTGGCATCTCGCAATGGCGAGATGCCTTTTTTGTTTTGCCATTTTTGGCGGAATACGCAATTTTATTGACATATTGTTGAAAAGATTGTTTTTTCTCAGATTTGGTTATACAATTATTGATGAATTTGCTATTAAGCTTTATTTTATCGATGGTTTTTAGGGATGGACTTGCTTGCCATCTAGATAAATCAGTGCCTTTAAAAAAGTAATTGGTAAAATGAAGTTTTAGGAGGGTGTATATGAAGGATGATGTAGCGGTAATTTTAGCAGCTGGTTTTGGTTCTAGGATGTTGCCCATGAGCAATGAGATACCAAAACCGCTTATACCGGTGCTAGGTAAACCGATGATAGAAACTATCATCGAGATGTTGCTTCAGAAAGATTTGGAAAAAATTTATGTAGTTGTCGGTTATTTGCGAGAAAAATTTACCTATTTGGCAACAAAGTATCCAAATATAGAATTGGTAGAAAATGATGAGTATTGTACGCGCAATAATATTTCCTCGCTGTATGCGGTTAAAGATAAAATTAGAGGAAAAAACTGTTACATGTGTGAAGCAGATTTGCGCGTATGGCATCAAGATTTTATTGACTTAGGCATGTATTCATAAGATGAAATATACATAACCTGATTAGTAAGCATATAGAGAAATTTGTATGTAGGCACTTCTTTTAGAGTGTGACAAAGAAATTGAATTGCTGGGAATGTGTAAAGCTAGTTATACTACAACGTAAAGGTGAGAGATACTTTAATGTGCAGTAGCGAAAGCAGAAAAAAATAATTAGATGGCATATGGTTAAATCCTAAGTGTTATAAAATCGCAAACCAGCAGCGAAGCTCCAAATAGGAGAACGTTCAACGACTATTCCTCGTGAGGGAAGTAAGCTAAAAGCGATTGTTAGCTGAAGTGATTTCGCCTAAATCTTTTTTAGAGAAGATATGGATAAGATATAGTCTGTGCTTAATGGAAAAGTTAAGAAGTTCATCAGAGAACTGCGCAGAAATAGCGAATCTGCGTGAACAAAACCGCTGTTATATGAGAGGCTCGCAATGTTAGAGTATGTTTTTAACTATATAGGCGGTTTGCAGTTTCAGACCTATGAAAAAATCATTTTATTGTGCAAGAATGCAGAAAGGATTATCTACGGATTGGCTCTTTGATGTAGATGATGACAAGCGCGTTACCGCTATTTATAAGGGTGGTACAGATAAGTTCAACATGATTGGCATTTCACATTTTTTACAGGCTGATATGGAAAAAGTGTTAAATAAATTGGAAGAAGTATACAATCTTCCCAGTTGGAAGGATGCCTTTTGGGATATGGTAGTAAATGAATTGTTGGCTGAAATAGATGTTGGCATTTTGGAATTGACTAGTGAAGATGTCATAGAAATAGATTCTGTTGAAGAGTTACAGGCCATAGACGCTTCTTATAAATAATTATTTATATCTGGTGTTGTTAAATAAAACTTCGCCAATTGCATTCAAAGATATAGTGTGGTATACTAAAGTGGAATATCGAATATGAAGTGATGACGGAGAGGAAGCAGGAAAGAGCGTTACAGAGAGGGGATTGTCGGCTGGAAAATTCCTACGTTTCTGACTGTATGGTCGCTTCGGAACTTTCATGTTGAAGTCATTAGACATGAACGCAGAAACAGCGTTATGTTTTGAGCCTCGTCAGAGGGAATTTAGGTGGTACCACGGATATGACTCCGTCCTTTACAGGACGGAGTTTTTGTTGTTTTAACTGAAAACGCTTTTGGGAAATGGAAAGCGTCAAAAAAGTAATTGAGAAAGAGGAAGCTGTTAGTCAAATTGTATTTTATTTTGACCACATTTCGAACAGTTATAGTTAGATGGATATTCCAAAAGTATATAATCCCCAAGAATTTGAAAAAAAATGGTATGAATTTTGGGAAAAGAACCATTTTTTCCATGCCGAAGTTGAACCAGATAAGAAACCGTATAGCATTGTCATTCCTCCTCCTAATGTTACCGGCCAACTGCACATGGGACATGCTATGGACAATACCTTGCAAGATATTTTAATTCGCTTTCGCAGAATGCAGGGTTACAATACACTTTGGATGCCGGGGTGCGACCATGCCGGAATTGCTACACAAGCGAAGGTGGATGCCGCTTTGCGCGAAGAAGGTACTGACCGCTATCAAATAGGAAGAGAAAAGTTTTTGGAAAGAGCATGGGCGTGGAAAGAAAAATATGGTGACCGCATCATGTATCAGTTGCGTATGCTCGGCTCCTCCTGCGATTGGGACAGAGAGAGATTTACTATGGACGAGGGCTGTTCCAAGGCCGTACGCGAAGTCTTTGTTCGCCTCTATGAAGAAGGATTAATCTATCGTGGTACGCGCATTACAAACTGGTGTCCAAATTGCAACACAGCGCTGAGTGATATTGAAGTTGAGCATGAAGATGAAGCTGGCAAACTTTACCATTTGCGCTATCAGGTAAAAGGTACAGATAAGTTCGTAGAAATTGCGACCACTAGACCAGAAACGATGTTTGGTGATACTGGCGTAGCAGTTAATCCTAGCGATGAACGATATACTGATTTAATCGGTAAAACCTTGATTTTGCCGTTGGTGGGCAGAGAAATACCGCTTTTTGCTGACGAATATGTAGATGCATCTTTTGGTACTGGGGCGGTCAAGGTTACTCCTGCTCATGACCCCAACGACTATGAAATGGGTAAACGTCATCATTTAGAGGAAATTGTCGTCATCAATAATGATGGTAGTATGGCCGATAATACTGGGAAATATGCCGGTATGGACAGGGCAGATTGTCGTAAAGCGCTGGTTAAGGAATTGCAGGAAAAAGGTATTTTGTTAGCAGTAGAAGACCATAAACACGCTGTCGGTCATTGTTCACGTTGTCATGCCGTGGTAGAACCGCTTGTTTCTAAGCAATGGTTTGTAAAAATGAGTAGTTTAGCTAAACCAGCTATTGAGGCAGTTAAAGAAAAGAAAATCGAATTTGTGCCAGAACGTTTTACTAAAATTTACTGCAACTGGATGGATAATATCCGCGATTGGTGTATTTCTCGGCAACTGTGGTGGGGACATCAAATTCCGGCTTGGTACTGTGAAGATTGCGGTGCAGAAATCGTGTCGCGCACTGATGTACATGAATGCCCTAAATGTCACGGTCATAATCTTCGGCAAGAAGAAGATGTCTTGGATACGTGGTTTAGTTCGGCTCTTTGGCCTTTTGAAACTATGGGGTGGCCAGAGCAGACAGATTTGTTAAAGCAATTTTATCCGACCAATGTTTTAGTAACTGGCTATGACATTATTTTCTTCTGGGTAGCACGCATGATTATGATGGGGCTTAAATTTGGTGGCAACATACCATTCCGGCATGTCTTTATTCACGGTTTAGTGCGTGATTCACAAGGGCGCAAGATGAGTAAATCTCTTGGCAATGGCATCGACCCAGTAGAAGTAATCGAACAATTTGGTGCAGATACTTTGCGCTTTATGTTGGTTACTGGTAATACCCCAGGAAATGATATGCGTTTTTATCAAGAACGCGTGGAAGGCGCGCGTAATTTTGCCAATAAATTGTGGAACGCTTCCCGCTTTATGCTGATGAATATGGAAGACTATGACAAAGATTTTGTTCCTACCGCAGAAGATTATACCTTGGCAGATAAGTGGATTTTTAGCCGTTATGCGCAAACAGCACAGGGCGTAACCAACAATTTGGAAAAATTTGAACTTGGGGAAGCGGCTAGAAGTATTTATGAGTTCGTTTGGAATGAGTTCTGTGATTGGTATATAGAGTTAGTTAAACCGCGTCTTTATGACAAAGAAAATATTCGCCAGAAAAAAGTTGTACAGTATGTGCTTGCTTATATCTTGGAGCATACTTTGCGCTTATTGCATCCATTTATGCCATTTATCACCGAGGAAATATGGCAAAATATTCCACATGAAGGGAAAAGTATCATGATTTCTGCTTGGCCAGAGGCAGAAACACAGCGAATTGACATAGAGGCAGAAAAAGCGATGACCTCTATTATGGATACGAGTAAACACATTCGCAATATGCGCGTGGAAGTGAATGCTCCTGCCGGAAAAAAGAGCAAGGTTATTTTGCATTTCCAGAACAAAGCTTTGGAAGAAATTTATAGAGTAAATCAGAATTACTTGACAAATTTAGCTTCGGCATATCCGCTTGTGTTTTGGCAAGAGGAAGAAAAACCGCAAAATGCGATGACTTCAGTAGTCAATGGCGTGGAAATTTATTTGCCGCTGAATGGACTAATTGATGTGGATAAAGAAACTGCTCGTTTGGAAAAAGAATTGAAGCGCTTAGAGGGAGAAATAGTGCGACTCGATAAGAAATTGGAAAATGCTGGTTTCTTGGCGAAGGCACCGGCAAAAATTGTAGAAGAAGAAAGGGAAAAACGAAGTAAATACCAAGGGCAAAAAGAAGCCGTGGAAGAACGACTCGCCTACTTGGCTACGTTATAAAAATGGAATACAAAGAGGCACTTGAATATCTAGGAAGTTTGAGCAAATTCGGTACCCGAATGGGTTTAAAGAGAATGCAAGAATTGATGCAATATTTATCTCTGCCACAGGAAAAATATAAAACGATTCATGTTACTGGTACCAACGGCAAGGGCTCGGTGAGTGCCATGCTAAATGAAATCTTTGTGCAATCAGGTATTAAGGTGGGGATATATACTTCGCCCCACTTAGTATCTTATCGAGAGCGCATTCGCATCAATGGCCAGCTGATAAGTGAGCATGATTTTGCCAGTTGTATAGATGTGGTGCGCACTTTTGCAGAAAAGATGGTGCACAATGGCAGTGAGCATCCGACTCAATTTGAGGTCATAACCGCGGCGGCCTTCCTTCACTTTGCTATCAATGGAGTGGAATATGCCGTCATTGAGGTTGGTTTAGGTGGTTCACTTGATTCCACAAATGTCATTCATCCCATTATGGCTATCATTACTAATATTGCTTTTGAACATGCAGAATACTGTGGCGGAACCATAGAAGGGATTGCTAATTGTAAGGCTGGCATAATTAAGGAAGGCATACCAGTTATTACGGGAGCCAAAGGCTTACCACTCGACATTATTAGGCAAGAAGCCCAGAAACAAAATGCAGATGTTTTTGTTAGTGGTAAGGAATTTCATGCTGAATTTGTTCAGTATCAACAAAAAAAACAGGTTATCAGGTTTACGGCGGAAATTCTTGGTATTTCTGAAGATTTCGCCTTGCGCTTATTGGGAGATTATCAGGTTGATAATTGTGCCATTGCCCTGATGGCTACATATCTTTTGGCCAATGATGAGCCAAGGTTGACCTTGGAAAATGTGCACACTGCGTTAGAGATAGTGCGTTGGAATTGTCGCTTTGAGATTTTACATCGAGAAGAAGATACTATTATAATAGATGGAGCTCATAATCCGGCTGGGATGGCAGCTTTGCGTCAAAATTTGGATAAATATTTTCCCGATAGAAAGCGCGTATTCCTTTTGGGTATTTTAAAGGATAAAGACATTTCCTTGATGACCAAAACTTTACTGCGAGAAAATGATTACGTAATTGCCACTGTACCAAATTCGCCGCGTCGCTCTAATCCCAATATCTGGTTGGATAATTTAGCGGGTGAAGTTGTCATGGAACGAGAGCTGGCCTTAAAGCGCGCATTACACATGTTAGAAAAAGATGTGGTTCTCTGTATAACTGGTTCTCTGTATTTGGTGGGAGAAATGCGTGAAATATTGATAACGGAAGGGATAGCCAAATGATAAATGTTCCCAATAGACGTGCTGAAGATTCGCAACGCATGATGTTCTACACTTTAGAAGTAATAGTTTTTTTGTTGCCCTTTCAGTGGGACTTTACAGGCATATTTTTGGTCATTGGTTGGTTTTTCTTCTTTTTACGCAATTACTACGCAGGTTGGAAATGGCGGAAAACAATTTTAGACATTCCTATTCTCATCTTTTTACTATGTAGTTTTTTGTCTATTTTTAATTCTCCTATCAAGGGGTTTAGTTTTTATAATTGGTATCATTTAGTAGGAGAATATGTACTGCTTTATTATCTGACGGTGCAAGCCATTACTGATGAAGAGCAGTGTAAAACGCTGTGTAAAGTTATCGGCATAGCGGCAGTTATTGTTTTTTTATATGGTTTTTTTCAATATTTTACTGGTTTAAATACTTTGAATCAAAAATGGGTAGATACTAGTGAATTCCCTGGTATGAAGACGCGAATTTATTCCACTTGGGAGAATCCAAATTTATTTGCTGGTTATTTGGATATGTTACTAGGCTTTTTCTTTGCCCTCTTTTTTACGTGTAAGGAAGAGGAGAAGTGGCGCTGGTTTTCGGCTGGTGGTTTTATTCTTGCAATGCTCAGTTTGGCCTTAACTTATGCGCGGGGGGCGATTTTAAGCATTGCAGTGGTCCTTTTTTTATACATAATTTGGAAAAAGAAAAAATTAGTTTTTCCTTTTATTATTTTATGTGGAGCGGTTTTATTTTTGGACAAGACTTTGCTGGCACGGATGCTTTCCGTATTTTCTACGGGGGATTCATCTACTTCCTTGCGCTTGGGTTTATGGGATAGCACACTTTCTATGATTATGGACCATCCATTTTTGGGTATTGGCTGGGGAGCGTATTTTAAAGTTTATCCGAGTTACGATTATTATATGCAAGGGCATTTTATCAAGATTGTACACGCTCACAATATGTATTTAAATATAGCAGCAGAGACGGGCATTATCGGGGCCTTGGCTTTTTCTGGGTTGTTGTTTTGTTCCATTTATTATGCTGTAAAAAATTATTCTTATCTTAATGATGAAATATCTAAAGGTATTGTTCTTGGCACCGCTTTAGCTTTGGGGGCTATAGCTATTAACGGTTTAACTGATTATGTCCTTTTTAATTCGGATTTGTCGTTGTTTTTTTGGTTTATCTGCGCTGTGAACGTCAGTTTGTTGCAGAGCAAATCTCTTTTGCGCAATAAGATAAAAAATAGAAATTTCTTCATCGGTTGGACGGCTTTGCCCAAAAATGAAGATAAGAACAAAATTCAAGAAGAGAAGGCCACTTTATAGGTGGTCTTCTCTTCTTTTTTGATTTTAGAAGGGGAGTATGTGGCAAGAAATTGGCCGCGGAAGGGGATGAGGCCTTGGAGGTAAAGCTGAAGGATAAAATATAGTATATGCTCATGTGAAAGCATGAGAGGTTCATAAGAGAACTGCATATAAAGTAGCGTTCCTATGTGAACGACAATCTCAATTTTTATGACAAAGAATGAAACTACGGGGATAGCTTAGGAAATGAGGTCTTAATAAAGAACTGTCACTAGGAACCACGTGACTTTATTCAACTTTAGTCGTGGGAGGCTAAGTTAAATTATCCAAATTGTCAAAATTATGATATAATCTCTAACAGAAAGTGAGTGATGAAAAACCAGTTTAAAAATAAAAATAAAAAAGAGGGATATTGATGATAGATATTGTAGACCGAATTCGTAATAAGAAATTACACGATAGAATAGTTACTGCCGAAGAAGCAGCAGCTTATATTAAACCAGGTATGAACATTGGTACCAGTGGATTTACTCCGTCTGGTTATGCCAAAGTTGTTACTACAGCACTGGCTAAACGCATGGAGAAAGAACCGTTCCGTATCAATCTCTTTACTGGCGCTTCTACTGGTCCAGAACAAGATGATGTTTTGGCTTTGGCGCATGGTATTGAAAGACGAGCTCCTTACCAAACCAGTCGAGTGATGCGTAAATTTATCAATAGTGGGGATATTAAGTACACTGATATGCATTTGAGTGAATGTGCTCAGTATTTGCGCTATGGATTTATGAAGCGGGGCCTTGATGTGGCTATTATCGAAGCCTGTGCGATTACAGAAGAGGGAAATATCATTCCGACAACAGCTGTCGGCAATGCCGCTTCTTATGTACAACAAGCCGATGTCGTTATTATTGAATTGAATGTATCGCAACCAGAAGAATTGGAAGGAATGCACGACATTTATGTGCCATTAGACCCACCCAATAGATTGCCGATACCGATTATTCGCCCAGGGGACCGCATAGGAACACCGTATATTCCCTGTGACCCGCAAAAAATTAAATACATAGTGCCGAGCAATGTGATGGACAATACGCGTTCCTTTACGCCAATAGATGATAACGCGCGTAAAATGTCCGCGCACATCATCGATTTCTTGGAAGTAGAAAAAGCGGCAGGCAGGATGCCTAAAAATCTATTGCCGATTCAGTCCGGTGTAGGCAGTGTGGCAAATGCCGTGGTACATGGTTTTGTCGAATCTGATTTGAAAGATTTATCTGTTTATACAGAAGTCATCCAAGATGGGATGTTTGACCTCATCGATGCCGGCAAATTGACAGTTGTCTCTGGAACTGGATTTACCCCATCCCCAGAAGGATTAAAAAGATTTTATAAAAATATTAAGGAATACAGAAAACACATCGTCTTGCGCCCGCAAGAAATTTCCAATAGCCCAGAAGTTATTCGTCGCTTAGGAGTCATTGCTATGAATACGGCCATAGAATGTGATATCTATGGCAATGTTAATTCCACGCATATCATGGGGACTAAGATGATGAATGGTATTGGTGGCTCTGGTGATTTTGCGAGAAACGCTTATCTTACCATTTTCTGTACGGCTTCTACTGCGAAAGATGGTCAAATTTCTTGTGTCGTACCATTCTGCTCGCATGTAGACCATACGGAGCACGACGTCGACATCATCGTTACTGAACAGGGATTAGCTGATTTGCGTGGTCTTTCTCCGAAAGAAAGAGCTAAAGAGATTATTGAAAAATGTTCTCATCCTGATTATCGTGCGGAGCTGAGAGAATATTTTGAACGAGCTGATAGGGAAACTGCGCACGCGCAGACACCGCATCTCTTAGAGGAAGCCTTTTCTTGGCATACTCGCTATGTAAAAACAGGTACGATGTTAAAATAATAATACTCAACATTGGCAAAATATGATAGAATATTGTCGATATAAGGATGTCAAAAAGATAATTTCTATCAATATGCTGATAATCTGAAAAAAGAAAAGAGGAAAATATGGCCACTGTAAAAGAACGCATTGCACAGATGAATGCTAAAAAAGAACATATCATGCAGGGCGGCGGAGCAAAACGCATTGCTAAGCAACATGAAAAAGGCAAATTTACGGCCCGCGAACGTCTTGACTTACTCTTTGATGAAGGCACCTTTGTAGAACTTGATCTTTTCGTCAAACATCATTGCACTAATTTCGGTCAGGATAAAAAAGAAATACCAGCAGATGGTATCGTGACCGGCTATGGTACTGTCGATGGCAGATTGGTATACGCCTTTGCCGAAGATTTTACCGTTGAAGGCGGTTCTTTGGGGGAAATGCACGCCAAAAAGATTTGGAAAGTGCAGGATATGGCCTTGAAGATGGGCGCGCCTCTAATCGGTATTAATGATTCTGGTGGTGCGAGAATTCAAGAAGGGGTCAATGCACTGAGTGGCTATGGTGGTATTTTCTATCGCAATACCAAAGCCTCCGGTATTATCCCGCAAATTTCAGTTATTATGGGACCTTGTGCTGGTGGTGCGGTCTATTCTCCGGCCCTCACTGATTTTATCTACATGGTAAAACAGAGCAGTCACATGTTTATCACTGGACCGGCAGTTATTAAGTCGGTTACGGCAGAAGAAGTTACCTTTGAAGAATTGGGTGGCGCTATGACCCATAATATTCAATCCGGCGTAGCTCATTTTGCCGCCGAAGATGAACGCGATTGTATTGAGCAGATTAAATATTTGCTTAGTTTTCTACCTAGCAACAACATGGAAGATGCCCCTTTCGTTCCTACTGAGGATGACCCCTCGCGTATTGAAGAGCGCTTAAATACCATCATTCCAGATAATCCGAGTGTTCCTTATGACATGAAGGAAGTTATTCGCTTATTAGTTGATGACGGTGAATTCTATGAATCTCAGAAATTCTATGCTCGCAATATTATCACCTGTTTTGCTCGTTTTGCTGGCAGAACGGTCGGTATTATTGCCAACCAGCCGAAAGAATTGGCTGGCTGTTTAGATATTAATGCTTCTGATAAGGCAGGGAGATTTATTCGTTTCTGTGATGCTTTTAATATACCGCTAGTAAATTTGGTAGATGTTCCAGGATTTTTGCCAGGCACGAATCAAGAATTAGGCGGTATTATTAGACATGGGGCGAAGATGCTGTATGCTTATTGTGAAGCGACAGTGCCGAAAATAACTTTGATTTTGCGCAAAGCCTATGGTGGTGCATATATTGCAATGTGTTGTCGTGAGTTAGGTGCCGATCAGGTGATGGCTTGGCCAACAGCGGAAATTGCTGTTATGGGAGCCGCTGGTGCTGCCAATATCATTTTCCGTAAAGACCCAGACAAAGATGCTAAAACACAAGAATATATTGAAGAATTTGCTACTCCATATAAAGCTGCCTCAGAAGGTTACGTCGATATGGTAATTGAACCTTCCGAAACTAGACCGAGAATTATCACCGCTTTGAATATGCTCGCCAACAAGCGAAAAGGTCGTCCCGCGAAGAAACATGGCAATGTGCCACTATAAGAGGGGGATATGATGAATAAAGATAAAATAAAGCAGGAAGAATTGGTCGCCGTCATTACGGCGGCTATTATGGCTGCCGAAGCAGAAAAGACAGTCAAAGCCGTAGAAATTAAGCGCAGTGATGCGTGGGTAATGGCAGGACGTCAGGCTGGCGTATAAAAAGATAAAGGGAGAAGAAAATGAAAAAATACAATGTTACGGTCAACGGTACAACTTATGAAGTAAAGGTAGAAACTGTAGGATGTTCTCACTGTGCAAAACCAGTAGTACAGGAAATTACTCCAGTGGCTGAAGTGCCAAAGCGTCGTATTCAATCTCGACAAGAAATTAAGAATAATGTTCAGATGAGTAAAGAAACGGTTAAAGCTGCTACTAGAAGTATGGCAGAAGAAAAATTAAATGCTAAAGTTGAAGAAAAGCCAGCAGCTGCTCCAGCTGGAGCAGTTACCGGAAAACCAGTATTAGCTCCAATGCCAGGCAAAATTGTAAAAGTAGTTGTCAATGTCGGTGATGTGGTTTCAGAAGGCGACTTGTTGTTAGTTTTGGAAGCAATGAAGATGCAGAATGAAATTACCGCTCAGACTGCTGGTGTGGTTCAGTCTATCAATGTAGAAGCTGGTCAGAATGTCAAAGTAAAAGAACAGATGTTGGTTATCGGCTAATAGTTTTGTTTTTTATATACGAAGGGTAATTCGTCTTAGAGCTGGAAACAGGATAGTTTTGGGGAGAAAGAAATCCGGAATATCTTGTTGCCAGCTCAAAAATGATGTGTTATAATCTGAAGATGATAGTTTAGAAGAAAGAGGTGTAATGGTTGAAAAAAGGTATACATCCAGAATATAAAGAAGCTACTGTTGTTTGTGGCTGTGGCAATACTTTTAAAACTGGTTCCGTAAAAGAAGAATTAAGAGTTGACGTTTGTTCCAAGTGCCATCCGTTCTATACAGGTCGTCAGCGTGAATCTGCTGTCGGTGGCAGAATTGAAAAATTCAATAAACGTTATGGTAAGAAATAATTAGTTCAAGGCAGAGCAGAAATGCTCTGCTTCATTTATATATGGGGTTAAGATATGGAAAGGATTACTGTCGGTGGTCAGGCCATCATTGAGGGAGTTATGATGCGCAGTGAGTCTGTTACCGCTACCGCTGTGCGCAGTCCTTCAGGAGAAATAATTCTTTCCAAGAAGATGAATACACCTTATGCGACCAGTTCTTGGCGAAAAAAACCGTTTATTCGCGGTGTTGTCGTTTTGTTAGACAGCCTTTCGGCAGGCGTGAATGCTCTTGCTTATTCTTCGTATATTGCAGAGGAAAAGGAAGAAAAAACCGATAAATGGGAACTGTTGGGAGCAGGTCTATTGGCCATGCTCTTTGTCATGGGGGTGTTTTTTATTTTGCCTACTGTTATAGTCGTCTTGTGTGGCGTCCAAGCAGTTTGGCTCAAGAATGTCTTAGAGGGAAGTATTCGCCTGGCCATTTTTTTGTGTTACGTATATGGCATTTCTCGTTGCCATGAGATAAGAAGGGTTTTTCAATACCATGGTGCGGAGCATAAGACAATTTTCGCCTACGAGGCGGGCGTGGAACTTTTGCCGGAAAATGTCAGGCCTTTTTCTCGTTTTCATCCGCGCTGTGGTACTTCTTTTTTACTAGTGGTGATGTTGGTCAGTATTGTTGTTTTTGCCTTTTTGGGTTGGTCTAATTTGTTATATCGCTTTTTTTCGTGGATATTGCTTTTTCCAATTGTGGCCGGTATTTCTTATGAATTGATTCAAATATCTATTCATTCTCAACATTCTTTTTGGCGAGTGGTTATCGGGCCCGGTTTGTGGTTACAGCGTTTGACGACGCAGGAACCGGATGATGAAATGTTGGAAGTGGCGATAGCAGCATTACAGGCCGTAATAGAGGATAAAAAGATAATTGAGGTGTGAATGATGATTGAAAAATTAGCTGCATTGGAAAATAAGTATCTGGAGTTAGAAAATTTGATTAGCGACCCAGAGGTATTAGCTGATATGTCGCGTTGGCAGAAGTATAATAAAGAACATGCTGCCCTGACAGAAATTGTAGAAAAATATCGCCGTTATCGTCAAATTGATAAGGAATTACACGACAATAAAGAAATGTTGTTGGAAGAAGAAGATAGCGAATTTCGTACCTTGATTAATGCAGAAATAGGCAAATTAGAGACTGAAAAAGAACAGTTAGAATTAGAATTGCCAATTTTACTTTTGCCCAAAGACCCTAACGACAACAAAAATGTCATCGTGGAAATTCGCGGTGGCGTAGGTGGTGAAGAAGCAGCTCTTTTTGCGGGAGATTTATTCCGCATGTATTCTCGTTATGCTGAAAAACATGGTTGGAAAACAGAAATTATGGATGCAAATGCTACCGAATTAGGTGGATTTAAGGAAATTTCTTTCTGCATTGCTGGACAGGGAGCATACAGTCGTTTGAAATATGAAAGTGGTACGCATCGCGTGCAACGCGTTCCTACTACAGAATCAAGTGGAAGAATTCACACATCAGCGGTTACAGTAGCGGTGCTGCCGGAAGTGGAAGAGGTAGAAGTAGAGATTAAGCCGAGCGATATACGCATTGATACCTACCGTGCCAGTGGGGCTGGTGGTCAATATGTAAATAAGACTGATTCGGCGATTCGTATTACACATTTTCCGACTGGTATAGTAGTGCAGTGTCAGGATGAAAAATCACAGTTTAAAAATAAGGAAAAAGCGATGCGCGTTTTGCGGGCGAGAATTCACGATGAGGCTTTGCGCACTCAACACGATGAAATTGCTGCGGACCGTAAGAGTCAAGTTGGTTCTGGTGACAGAAGTGAGCGCATTCGTACCTATAATTTTCCGCAGGGACGTGTGACAGACCACCGTATCGGTATGACATTGCACAAATTAGATGATGTTTTAGATGGCAATTTAGATGAATTTATTAATGCTTTGATTACGGCACAACAAACAGAAGAGTTGAAAAAGGTTTAAGATGGAAAAACAGAAGATAGTTTGGACGATAGGGAGTATCTTGAGTTGGACCCATAAATTCTTTCAGGAAAAAGGCGTTCCAGAACCACGCCGTGATGCTGAAGTTCTCTTGGGCCATCTTTTGCAAAAAGATAGGCTCTATTTGTATGTGAATTTTGACCAACCGTTACAGCCACCTGAATTGGCTCGTTTTCACGAGATGGTGGCTTGGCGCGCTAAGCGCAAACCGGTAGCGCAAATCTTACAAGAGCGAGAATTTTATGGTTTGCCTTTTTTCGTGAATGATGATGTTTTGGTACCTCGCCCCGATACGGAAATATTGGTGGAAACAGCTTTGGAATATTTACCGAAGGAAAGGGAAGGGAAAATAGTCGACTTGGGCGTAGGAAGTGGTGCTGTTTTACTGAGCCTTCTTCATGTACGTTCTAAATTGCGGGGAATAGGCGTCGATATTTCTCCGCAAGCTATACAGGTAGCCAAAAAGAATGCGGAGTACTTACAGGTGAGCGAGAGAGCTAAGTTTGTGCAGGGCGATTTTTGGGGTCCACTGCAGAAGGTAGAAAAGTCATTTTCGGCTATTCTCTCTAATCCGCCTTACATTGCCAAAAAGGAATGGGACACTCTCATGCCAGAAGTGAGACTTTATGAGCCACGCTGTGCTTTAACGGATGAGGGTGATGGCCTAAGTTTTTATCGGAAACTGTTTGGAGAGGGAAAAATCTATTTGCAAGATACTGGTTTTTTGGCTTGCGAGATAGGTGCTAATCAGGGAGAAGCAGTCAGTAAATTAGCTAGAGATAATGATTGGCAGAGGATAGAAATTAGAAAAGATTTAGCAGGAAAAGATAGGGTTGTATTAGCATGGAAACAAAAATAATAAAGATAGATGATAAAAATAAACAAGCCGCCATTGCTGAAGCAGCGCGCCTCATCAAGCACGGCGAAGTAGTAGCCTTCCCTACAGAAACAGTGTATGGATTGGGGGCTAACGGTTTAGATGCTACGGCAGCACACAAAATTTATGCGGCCAAAGGTAGGCCGTCAGATAATCCACTCATTTTGCACATTGATAGTATTAAAATGTTGGCGATGATAACAGAGCGAGTGCCAATGATGGCCATGGAACTATTGGCCGCTTTTTCGCCAGGTCCTTTGACGATTATTGTGAAAAAGCGCTCCGAGGTACCAGATTCTATTACCGGTGGTCTTGATACGGTGGGGGTGAGAATGCCAGATAATGAAATTGCGCGAGCTTTGATTAGAGAGGCGAACACGCCGATAGCTGCGCCTAGTGCTAATCTTTCTGGGCGCCCTAGTCCAACATCAGCAGATATGGTAGCAGCTGATTTGCAGGGGAAAATACCGCTTATTTTAGATGGGGGAGCTAGCAAGTGGGGAGTAGAATCTACTATTGTTGATTGTACCGGAACAGTTCCCTGTATTTTGCGACCTGGTGCCATAACAAAAGAGATGTTAGAAGAAATATTCCCGCGCGTAGAAGTGGATGCAGCTTTAATTTCTAAGGATGCTGTACCAAAAGCACCAGGGCTTAAGTATCGTCACTATGCCCCCCAAGCACCAGTAGAAGTAGCTGTGGGGAAAAGTGAAAATGTAGTGTCCTTTTTCCAAGACCGTTTAACTGTTTTGCAGAAGGCTGGTAAAAAGGTTGGCATGTTAATCAGTGCAGAGAGTGCCAGTAAATTGCCAAGTGAAAAAGTAACTGCACAATTTATCTATGGCTCTAGAAAAAATTTGCCAGAAATAGCGGCCAATCTTTATATGGGCTTAAATTACTTTGATTGAAGATTTTTGCGTCGATAAGGCGTAGTAGAATAAAAAATTCAGTCAGCGCTTTTAGAAATAAGGGCGTAGCGGTAGGAAAAACCTATCCAACACTGTTTTAATTGCTGGAAACCCCTAAAGATAACTGCACCTGAGGCTCTATTAAATAGCTATAAGGTGACGAAAGTAGAAACAAGCAGTTATATGGCATATGGTTAAATCCTAAGTGTTTTTGAATGGGCAATCAGCAGCGAAGCTCCTAGAGAGAACGTTCAACGACTATTCCTCGTGAGGGAAGTACTCAAAAAGCGATTGTTTGGGGAAGTGGACAGGCCTGAGCAGGTCAAGCTGCAGGATAAGATATAGTCTGTGCTTTGGCGAAAGTCAAAGAAGTTCGTCAGAGAACTGTGCTGGAGGTAGCGTTCTGGCATGAACAACAATCCCACCGGTGCAATTAAATATATTGGTGGGATACAGAATAAAAATGTAGATGTAATTTTAGCGGAAGGCGTGCCTAGTAATGGCTTAGGCATGGCCATTATGAATAGATTGCGAAAAGCAGCTGCTTATAATGTCGTAGAGTTATAAAGTCGGGAAAATTTGGCATGAAGGGAAGATTTGTGTTAGAATTATATAGATGTGGAGTGTTGCCTCAAATCGTGGGGCAACTTTTTTCTAACTAGAACAATTTTTTTGAGGGGTAATGAATATGAAAATTGTTATCGGTTGTGACCATGGTGCTCTAAATTTGAAGCAAGAAATACAGCATTATTTAGAGCAGAAACCGGATATAGAAGTGGTGGATGTAGGCGTTAATACGCCTGACTCTGTGGATTATCCGGATATTGCTGAAAAAATTTGCCAGGAAATAACAAGTGGTAGGGTAGAACGCGGCATTGCCCTCTGTGGAACTGGCATTGGCATTTCGATAGCTTGTAATAAAATTGCTGGTATTAGAGCAGCACTTTGCCATAATTCTTATACAGCAAAGATGTCTAGACAACATAATGATGCCAATGTATTAGCCTTGGGTGGTCGTGATATTGGTCCAGAAACAGCTAAGGATATTGTAGATAGCTGGCTACAAGAAAAGTTTTTGGGAGGAAGACATAATCGCCGTTTGGCTAAGATTACCGCGTTAGAAAAAAGATAAGAGAGGTGACATTTGATGGATTTAGCACATACAGATGTGGAAATATATAATGCTATACAGGGCGAACTGGGTAGACAGCGCAATAAATTGGAATTGATTGCCTCGGAAAATTTTGTCAGTCCGGCTGTTATGGAGGCACAAGGCAGTGTTCTGACCAATAAATACGCTGAAGGGTATCCAAAAAAGAGATATTATGGCGGTTGTGAATACGTTGACGTTGTAGAACAGTTGGCTATCAATCGCATTAAGAAACTTTTTCAAGCAGGATATGCCAATGTGCAACCGCATTCTGGTGCACAAGCGAATATGGCCGTTTATTTTGCTCTTTTGGAGCCAGGCGATACGGTTTTGGGGATGAATTTGACTGACGGCGGACATTTGACACATGGTAGTCCTGTGAATATATCCGGTAAGTATTTCAATTTCATCTCTTACGGTGTGGATAAAGAAACGGAACGCATTGACTATGAACAGGTTGCGGAATTAGCGAGAAAGGAACGCCCCCGTTTGATTGTAGCTGGGGCTAGTGCGTATAGCAGAATCATTGACTTTGCTCGTTTTGCTGCTATTGCTAAAGAAGTAGATGCTTACTTTATGGTTGATATGGCTCATATTGCTGGTTTGGTGGCAGCTGGACTGCATCCTAATCCGATTCAGTATGCAGATGTGGTAACGTCTACGACACATAAAACTTTGCGTGGGCCACGAGGTGGCTTGATTTTGACACGCGATGAAGAATTTGGTAAGAGATTTAATAAAGCTATTTTCCCTGGTACGCAAGGCGGTCCACTCATGCACGTTATTGCGGGAAAGGCGGTAGCTTTTAAAGAAGCATTGACCGACGAATTCCAAAATTATCAGCGAGCCATCATTAAAAATGCCAGAGCTCTGGCAGAAGGCTTAACGCAACATGGTTTTCGTTTGGTATCTGGTGGTACCGACAATCATTTGATTTTAGTGGATTTACGCAACAAAAATATCACTGGCAAAGAAGCGGAAGCATTATTAGATAGCGTCAATATTACGGTAAATAAAAATACAATACCGTTTGAGCCACTTAGTCCATTTATCACTAGTGGTATACGCTTGGGAACGCCAGCTTTGACGACGAGAGGACTTAAGGAAGCGGATATGCGAGAAATTGCCGATATTATGGCATTAGTGCTTTCCGATACACAAAATGAAGCTAAACAAGAAGAAGCTCGACAGAGAGTAAATGTGCTTTGTACTAAATACCCTTTATATTGATTGGAGATAATTATGCAAGATTTAAAAGTTAACATTATTGACCATCCGCTAGTTCAACACAAATTGACTTTAATGCGGATGAAAGAAACTGGCACCAAAGATTTCCGCGAGTTATTAGAAGAAATTTCCATGCTGATGGCTTATGAAATTACGCGCGATTTGCCATTGACTGATACGGATATCAGCACTCCAGTTTCTGCTTGTAAGTCCAAAGTATTAGACGGTAAGAAGGTCGGATTAGTACCTATCTTGCGTGCAGGTTTAGGAATGGTTGATGGTATTGTAAAACTAATTCCACCAATTAAAATTGGGCATGTCGGTATGTATCGTGACCCGAAAACATTGAAGCCTGTGGAATATTACTGTAAATTACCAACTGATATCAATGAAAGAATGCTTATTGTCGTTGACCCTATGCTCGCTACTGGTGGTTCGGCAGCAGCAGCGCTTTCTTTGTTGAAAGAAAAGGGAGCAAAAAACATTATATTTTTGTGTTTAGTAGCAGCACCAGAAGGAGTTAGAGCTATCAATGAAGCTCATCCAGATATCAAAATTTATACGGCATCTGTTGACGAAAAGCTCAATGAACATGGTTATATCGTGCCGGGCTTAGGAGATGCCGGAGATAGATTGTTCGGGACCTTATAAATGAGAGAATATAAGCGCCCGTCCTGGGACGTTTACTTCCTCGACATTGCTCGAGCCGTGGGAGCACGGGCAACTTGTCTGAGGAGGCGTTACGGAGCGATTATCGTTAAAGACAATATCATTATTAGCACTGGTTATAATGGAGCACCGCGGGGCGAAGCTAATTGTATTGACACGGGTGTTTGTGAGCGAGAAAGGCAGCACGTGCCAAAGGGACAGCGTTATGAATTGTGTGTCGCCGTGCACGCGGAGCAAAATGCTATTATAGCTGCTGACCCCAGCAAAATGCGACAAGCGACTATTTATATTGTCGGAGTGAATGCTGACGGCACTTTGGCTAGTGGTGAACCTTGTTTGCTCTGCCGGCGCATGATTAGAAATGCTATGCTTGCACAAGTTGTCTATCTTGATGCGGATGGCTCCATTGTAAAAAAGACACCAGAAGAATTAATTGCCATTTGCAATAGTTCAGAAAGTAAAAGAGGAATAGAGAAATGACCAGTTCTTTACTAGCTTTTTTTATTTCTTTGGGAATAGTTCTGTTTATTACCCCTTTTGTCATAAAATTAGCTATCAAAACAGGAGCTTTGGACGCACCTGATAAGAGAAAAGTACACCATAAACCAATACCGCGCTTAGGTGGATTAGGTATCTATGTAAGCTTTACCGTTACTATTATATTGGCAGCCTTGGGCAGCAATATTGAAGCAGGGCACGGTTGGGAATTGTTGGGCCTTTTGTTGGGTGGTACATACATCGCTATTATCGGTATCATTGATGATTACACTAATTTGCCGGCTAAGGTGAAATTATTGGGTCAAATTGCAGCGGCATGTATTTTAGCTTCTTTTGATGTGAGAATCGAGTTTTTAACTAATCCTTTTGGCAATTGGATATTTTTGGAATATTTGGCTTTGCCTGTTACCGTATTTTGGATTGTCGGTTTGACGAATACGGTAAATCTCATCGATGGGCTAGATGGTTTAGCTGCGGGAGTTTCTACGATTGCTTCTGTGACTTTGCTCTTGGTAGCTTACAGGCAGAATGATGCTTTTGTTGTTCTTTTGACTGCCACATTGGTGGGAGCAGCCTTGGGATTTTTACGTTATAATTTTAATCCAGCTCGTATTTTTATGGGAGATACTGGCAGTATGTTTTTAGGTTATATTTTTGCCGGTATTTCCATTATTGGGGCGATGAAGAGTGCCACGACGGTTGCATTAATCGTGCCGATATTGGCTTTGGGATTGCCAATTTTAGATACGACCTTTGCCATCATTCGTCGTTATCGAGGTGGTGTGCCTATTTTTAAACCGGACAGAGGTCATCTCCATCATCGCTTACTGGATTTGGGATTTACTCAGCGCCAAGCGGTATTACTCATGTATGTATTTAGCAGTTTTTTGGGAATGAGTGCCATCGTTTTAACTGAGGTACAGGGATATGTATGCGTACTGATTTTATTGTTTATCGTATTTGTCGTCATTTACGGTGCAAAAAAGTTAGGCATCTTTCACCTTTGATAGGAGATTGGTCAAAGAAAATATTTTCAAGTGGCTATTTGTCTTTATAGTAGTGATAAACTGTCCTTGGATTACAGCAAAGAGGGAATTTATCTGCTAGAGAAATTCCCTCTTTGTTTTAAAAAAGAGAAAGCTAAAAGGAAAATGAAAATGAAGAAAAGAATAAAAGTGATGACTGTCTTTGGCACGCGCCCAGAAGCGATTAAGATGGCTCCAGTAATTTTAGAATTAGCTAAATATCCAGAAATAGAAGTGATTGTAGCTGTTACCGCGCAACACCGTGATATGCTCGACCAAGTTTTGCAGTTGTTTGCTATTACTCCGCAGTATGATTTAAACATCATGGCTAAAGGACAAACTCTCTTTGATATTACGGCGAAGGCGATGTTTGGTTTACGTGATGTCTTTGCTAAAGATAAACCAGATATCGTCCTAGTACATGGCGATACAACTACCACATTTGCAGGGGCTCTAGCTGCTTATTATAATCAAGTGGCCATTGGCCACGTAGAGGCTGGTTTACGCACATATGATAAATATTCGCCTTTCCCAGAAGAAATGAACCGCAAGTTGACAGGGGCATTGGCAGATATTCATTTTGCGCCAACACATACTTCTTGGGAAAATTTACGGCGAGAAAATATTGCTTCGGAAAATATTTTTATCACTGGTAATACGGTGATAGATGCTTTACATAAAACTATAAAAGATGATTATATCTTTCAGAATGAAGAATTGAATAATATTGACTATGCAGGGAAACGCGTTATTCTAGTGACAACGCACCGGCGAGAAAATCTAGGTGAACCGATGCGACATTCTTATCGTGCTATTAAAGATATTGTGGAAGAATACAGCGATGTAGAAGTTGTTTTTCCCATGCATAAGAACCCAAAGGTGCGGCAGGTTGCTGTAGAAGAATTTGGCAAGATGGAGCGCATTCATCTGATTGACCCCTTGGATTATGAGCCGTTTGCCAATTTGATGAATAAAGTTTACTTGGTGATGACAGATTCGGGAGGTATTCAGGAAGAAGCACCTGCTTTGGGAAAACCTGTGTTGGTACTGCGTGATACAACAGAACGCCCAGAAGCTATTACGGCTGGCACAGTAAAATTAGTTGGCACAGAAAAAGAAAATGTTTATCGAGAAGTAAAATTGCTTTTGGATGATAAAAAAGAATATGACCGTATGGCTAATACTTGCAATCCTTATGGTGATGGTGTTGCTAGTCGGCGCATTGCTGAGGCTATTTTGTACTATTATGGCCTGCGCAAGGATAAGCCAGATACTTTTCAGCCGAAAAGCAAGTAGTTAGAGGTTAGTATGAATATTGGATGGATAAAAATTATAATTGCCGCCTTCTTTGAGTTGGGGTGGATTACTGGTTTAAAGTATGCCCATTTACCTTGGGAATGGGTCTTGACGATTTTATCTTTGACTTGTTCGAGTTATTGTCTGATTACAGCTGGAGAGACTTTGCCGGTGGGAACAGCTTATTCTGTATTTGTAGGAATGAGTGCTTTAGGGACGATTCTCATCGAATTTTTGTGCTTTCACACGGTGTTGAGTTCTGTGAAATTACTTTTAATCAGCTGTCTACTTATCGGCATTATTGGCTTAAAATTGGTCACTGATAATAATGATGCTTGATAAATAGTGAGGTAAAGTATGGCTTGGATATATGTTATTATAGCTGGTATTTTGGAGATCGCCAGCGTCAGTTATATGAATGTTTGGAAACATACGCGTAGAAAATGGGATGTCGTTAAAATTTCTTTGGCCTTCGGTTCTAGTCTGTGTTTTTTGCATTTAGCGCTCCATTCTTTGCCGATGAGCATTACCTATGCCGTTTGGTCTGGGATTGGTTCGGCAGGGGCGATTATCTTTGGTATAGTGAAATATGGAGAAAAGGCTAATTGGAAAAGATTGGTTTTTATTACGATGATTTTAGGCTCGGTGGTAGGGTTGAAATTAGTGTCTTAGAAAAATCGTCTTCCCAGTAAAAGATAAATAAAAAGCCGAGTATTCGATTTAATACTCGGCTTTACCACAAGTGCCGTAAAGCCCCTGCCTTTAGACATGGGGATATAAGGCACAT
>JAHHSQ010000022.1 GCA_020025135.1 Pectinatus sp. | reverse complement strand
GCATTGGTCAATGAAGCAAGAACCCCGCGACTTTAGTCGTGGGAGGTTCAGTGAAAACTAAGTTTTGACAATGCCCACAATATGGGCAAGGAACAAAAAATTGATAATGTACATCTGCCCTTTCAAAACTCTGCCATATATTACCAGTCCTCAATGTTGGAGAACTCACTTTGATAATTTTTTTATTATAAAATGTTTTTGTTCTTTCTTCTGCTAACGCTAATGGTCCTGCTTCTGCCCCAGACCATTTTGGAAATTTGTCTATCTCATCAAAAAAAATATACCGCACTGGACGGCTAGATAACCCCGAAGGACTATTGGCCCCAACCAACGCGATATACATATTCACAAATTGTAATTCCAATTTCTGAGAATCTTTATCTAAAAATTTATGTACAAGTGCTGGAGATAGATAAAACATCGGCTTTAATCGATTTTCACTTGTAAATTCTGCCAGTTCCTTAGTAGGATATACAATTAACATTGGTCCTGGGTCTTGCGCAATAGCATAACCTATCATATTCAGTTCTGCAGAAGTTTTTCCAAGCTGTGTACCTGCTACCACTGTTATGTCATGTATTTGTGGATTATTAAACATATCCATAATTTCTTTTAGATACGGTGTGCGCTCAGTTCTCCATATACCAGGAGCCGCACTATCTTTTTCAGAAAGTACTCTATACTTATCCGCCCATTCGCTTACAGTTATTTTTTCAGGCGGTTTTAAAGCACTCAATGCTACCGCAATATAGTATGGCCACTTACTTTTTTTTGCCATTATATACTCCAAACATACTCATTTGTTCTAAGGCTTCATGTATATGTTTATCAACAATTTTTTTAGATTCTAGTGCTAGTTGAGGGTCAAAAGAATGCAATTCAGTGGCTATATCATGCCCTATCGACATGACATTTCTTTTAAATACCGTAAAAAATCTTTTCAAATCTGCTGTAACCGTGCTAGCCAAAATATACTCTGCTTCAATAACCCCTAGTTTTATCTGTTCTTGCCGTGCTTTTGCTTCTTTTAGGTCGGCTTCCGCTTTGAACTTTCTCACTTCTGGGCTATCATGGCATCCACCACCATAGCGCCACTTAATCAAGTCTTTGAGGTTCCACTTTCCACGGGCGAACTTAGGAGCTCCTTTTTTTTCCCAACTTGACAATGCTTCTCTAGAAATCTCAAAAAATTCACAAGTTTTTTTTGTAGAAAAAATAAAATCACTACTAATATCGGACTTTTTATTTTTATTTTTTTTCTGCATTCGCCTCACTTCCTGTATTTGTCAGATTGTCAACCTGTTTTTTTTGATTTAAGACAGAAAAGCCTCGCGACTCGCAGACCCGAATATATATTTTCCCCTAGTAGTACCTTTTAGCTGGGGGGGCTATTAAACAATAAGCCCTTACTGCTGTAAGGGCTGTTTCACACCTGTAGGTATTATCATATTACCATAAAATCATTATAATAAAATGCCACTATAACTCTCTTTTAATGGTACATGTTCTATCTATTATCTTCCTCCACCAACGAATTACGCTTCTTTCACTGATAGTTTCTCCAGTATTCTGTATATATCGTTGCTGTGTACACACCACCCATGCATGTCTCCCACGTGTACTCATCTTATATCCGCTTTTTTCTGCGCCAATTCTACATTTAATAAAAATTTTTTTCCTCTCACCTAACCCAGCAAAACAAACTCTAACTGCTGTCAGCCATTTTAATTCTTCAGCATTTTTCTTATCAAACTCTAGGTTCTTTATAGCAGTACATGCGGTCATATCACTAATTCTACGTCCGCTCTTTCCACCAATATTAATTACTTTCTCACTAGTTGTATAAACATATTTTCGCCAAGTATAATCTTTCACTAATTTATCATAATGTAATAAATATCTCTCTGCTTTCCTTCTGTCTTTTTTAGATATTTCTTCTACCACTATTTTCACCCCTAGAAATACCGCATTCCAGTAATTTTACTAACTATAACGAAATCTCCTTTGATAACCAAACCATCTGCACGAAGCATATTTTTTATAGCTCTTTTATATATCTTCACTTTCCTTTTTTCAGATGCCTTTAAGTTTCTCAAGGCAACTCGCGCTGTAGGGTCAGGGCAATGCCCATCATTAGTTAATATATTTTTACTAGACGTAGACATTATTATACTTCCTTCCCACTGTATCCAAGTTGAATACAACTTCTATTTTTTACATTCATAATCTAGAAATCTAATCATTGCCAATGTCCGCTTTACCCTATATTGTTTTAAATCCTCTGCCATAGCATACTTACGTCCCAATATCTGATGCATATTGCTCCAATACAGATAAGGAATCGTATAAGGATTATCTTGGATAGATATACATACAAATGCTTCCGCCCCTATATTGTGATACGCCATCAAAACATCTGACTGAGTTTTAGTTAATACATTCTGGCATATGCGGTCTTTCTGTGTTGCCTTAGTTTCCATAACTATTGCTTTACCGCCTTTTAATGTTCCACAGAAATCTGGCTGAGCTTTACCAATAAACCTTCCCCTAAATACTCCGCCCTGTCCCTTTTTTATACATGTAAACGGTTCTGGTATTTTATGTATAATTGCCCTACCGTCTAGTGCATATTGCCTACATCCATTTTCTACAGCACTCTCAAAGTCCTTCCCTATACTTAATGACCTTAAAGCGCCCCAACTATTTATCATCCTCATTCACCTCGCCTTGCTCACACCGCTTTATATCTTTTTTTACTATCGCAATTAACTCTTCCATATATCTAACTACTTTAACGCTGTTATGAAATTTATCCCTTATACCTCTCAATTCAGTCAAAACCGTAACTAAATATTTTTTATCATCTTGCTTTGCTTCAGGTATATCCTTTTTCCCTTGAATAGAAGAGCTAATATTTTTTATATCATTACCTTTACCTTTTTTTATTTTTACTCTTTTTATATCAGCTAACTTTAAATCAGATTTTTTTATCAGTTCATTTTGTTCTTCTGGCGACAACGTCGCCATTTCTGCAGCTGTACTCATTGGCATAATTCCAGATTTATATTTTTCTTTAGCCTTATCTATTAAATTCTTATTTATGCTTTCATGTCGTCCTACTGAACTTTTACTCATATCCAAAGTTTCAGCAATAATATCTTGTATCCGCCCTGGCACTATATTTCCTTCTTGTTTATACTTTTGCAACGCCTCTTTTAACCTAGCAACTTCTTCAGTTATTTCCCAATCCGTTTTCTTTCTCGTCGTAGAATTAGCAAGAATCAGTTTCATCTCTTCAGCAGCTTCACCCACATTATCATCTATCAAGCATGGAATAAGACTAAATTGATTCTCATCCAATTCATGCAATTCTCTACAGCATTTATATCTGCGATGACCAGATATTATCTTATATCCAACATCAGCCTTAGTAACTAATAACGGAGTCATTAAACCGAACAATTTTAAACTAGCTTTTAATTGCTCATTAGATTGGTCTACACTCTCACCTTCTACGAGATAGAAATTCTTTTCATTAGGTTCAATTTCATCTATATTCAACATAGTTATCTCAAGCGGTCTTTTATCCGCTTTCTTAACCATCTTGGCTAAATTCCACCCCATCACTTAATCCCCCTTACAAGCTCTCCAGTTGCAGAAATGTAATCATTAGACACCCTACAATTCCGCTTGAACTTATATACAGGCAAGGCAGTTGCATTTGCTTCTTTAACTTTTACACTGGCATGTATAACGGCTTGAAAACATTTATAACCACTCACTGCTGCATTCTTTCTCAATAGCTTTAATGTTCTCTTATCGATTGCATATCTACTATTTACTTTTGTTGGTAGCAACCATATCTCTTGTTTTTTGCCAACTAATTGTGCTACTTGATTAGCTTGCTTTATTGTTTGTAACATACCATCCACATTAAATTGGTCTGGTTCGGCTGGTATTAGTATGGTATCTGCCACAAGAAATGAAGCCGATGCAAATGCCGAAGCGATATCTGGAGTGGTATCGATAATAATATAATCATATTCTTTATATTGCTTTATTTTGTCTATATAGGAAATAGCATCTTCTTCCTCAATTTCCATGGATAACATTTCTGCATTAGCAGCAAGATAATGTAATTTTTCACTAAAAACCATTTTTTCTTGCTCTATCCATGACACCCCCTTCTTCCAACTGCAACCTTGCTTATCAAAGAACCTAGTTAAATTTGCTTGAGGGTCATTGTCTATTAAAAGCACCTTTTTCTTATATATATCCGCCAAAGCAAATCCTATATTGGCCGTGGTAGTAGTTTTACCAGAACCGCCCTTCCAATTCGTTACACATATAATCATTTGATTTTCTCCTTTGTAGTTTCTAATATTTTCCAATTATTTGGCGTGCTATCTTTCATCATCGTGCATAAATCTAAGAGTGGACAATTTTTACATGACACTGCTTTGATACATATTTTCTTCATTGCCTTCATTTTTTTTAATATCGCAATCCGTTCTTTCCGCATTGACCATCGCATATAATATCTTAGCTCCCTTCCAAAGTACTTTATAATCGTTTCTTTCTTCCGCCATCCGCAAGGCAGTGTCTTTATCTTCTGCCTCTATTTCTGTATATAGCTGAATAGATACAAGATATTTTTTCATTGGTAATATCCCCTTAAAGCATTTTTCATGATTACTGTATAGCGCAATAAATTCTTCTCTTTTTCGTCATATCCCATTTGTGTCAACAACGTTTCACAAGCTGTTTGCACATCTATTAACTCCAATGCCATTTCTTCATTAGTTTTATTCGCTCTATTTTTACGCAAAAAAGCGCCTATAACTTCAAATATTTCTTCTACGATTTTATAAATCTGTTCTTCAACTGTTGTCGCTTTAGACAGGCATGGTATCAATGGGTATTTCTTTATTTCTTTTTTTTCATTTTCTTTTATGATTTTTATAATTTTAGCTGTCAGTTCATGCGATAAAACAATTTCTTCCTGTTTCATAGCTTTGCATAATATCTCTACAATCTTTTTACTTTCTGTACTCATTATTTTCCCTCTGCTGTAAGTTCTTCAATTATTGGTACTGCCATTTCTGCAACTTTAACAAAATGTAGTTCTATATCTTTTTTATCAAAAAAATATTTTGGCGACTTGATGTTAACCAAACCGCCCAAAGCACTGCTATAATAAGTTGCTTTAAAACTAATGCCTTTTCTACCTGTCTTTGGCTGTTCATGGAACTTTAGCGCCGTCAAAGTGATTTTCATATCCAACTCTAACAGTGCTTGAGCAAACGGTATACATCCCGCCCATGCTCGTTCAAAATCTTCTAAATTTCCGATACCTGTACTCTCCACGGTGAATGTTTTTACCGATGTTTTTGCCTTAATTTTTATTATTCTATTTTTTCTATTTTTAACATCAATAGTCAAAATCTGCATTTTATCCTCCCTAAATCAATAACTTTTTTAGTGCTACATGAATGCTCCAGCCTAGAAAATCTGTGTACTCTGCTTGATACTTTTTCACAGTATATCCACTACATCTTTTTTCAAAATAACCGCAATCATTCTCTCTAATAATTTTTTGAACTCTGGAACGACTATACGAAAAATCGTTCTTACGAATTATTGGTTTTTTTAAGTTATGCGAAGGTCTAAAAAGTTTTTTGTTATTTTTATTTCTCATTTTGGTCAGATATTTACAAAGAGCTTCCGCCCCTTGTACTTCAATTTGCAATCGGTCAACATTACAATATCCTATCGGTTCTCCCTTTATATGCCATAAGTTTTCAATTTCATCTCTAGACATTCCTGGGCAAGAAAAGAGTATATGATGATGTACTCTTTTAATGGTTCCATTACTGTCCATACCACTCTCTGTTACAGAAATATATTTTATTTCTGGAAGATTATGCTTACGGGCATATCTACGTAACCTAACTATATAATTTCTTAGTTTCTTTTCAGTCTCTTCTTCAGTTTTAGGCAAGAATTTATCTTGATAAGTCGCTGTAATGTGAAAATCATTATCGGTGAAATTCGTATATACCAACCGCAACAACTTCTTATATGCATTTTTATCATTCAATCTTTTTTGCGGTAAAGCACTTTCTTTTTTTTTCTCCTTTTTCCCTTGCTGCTTAATATCCATCACCGGATAAACATTTACTTCTAAGTAATTTCCACAATAATACTTCTTTTCTCTATAAAACATCTTGCCCAATATTTTCACCTTCTCTCTTTTATTAAAAAGGCTATGTGCAAAAAGATAATATCCATTACAAGCCCGCAAAATGCCAATCTGACATTTAACATCATTCTTTTAATATCGATATAAAATTTTTTATATCTTTACTTGTTTTATCATTCGTGGTCGTAAAATCTTCCATCATAGTAGCTAGCTCATTACTTGTATCAGCTATTTCTTTATTAATTGCTTTTAATTCTTCAACAATTTTCCCGAGGTCAATTTCTGGCTCTGGTTCAAAGGTATCTACATAGCGAGGAATGTTCAGATTAAATTCATTTTCTTTTATTTCCTCAAATGAAGCTAGATGGGAGAATTTATCGATATCTTTGCGTTCTTTATACGCTTGGAAAATACGGTCAATATTTTCTTCTTTTTTGATTGCTTACATCGGCGTTCTAGCACTCCATTTACAGTGGAGTTATATATTGGTATATCTTCAGGTACAAAAATTGGTTTATCTGGTGGTAAATCTCTTACCAACGTAGAAAATTGCATAACTACTTGCCAGTCGACTTGAATTTTACGTACTGAAGATTTGTTCTTGGTCGGTGCAAACCCAGTGTCACCCTTGTAATCCCAAGTTTTACTAACCGAAACAATTTGATGAGAAAAATCGAAATCGCGTGGCGTAATAGCTAATGCTTCCGAAAAGCGCATACCGGTTTTAGCAATCAATAATATTAACCAATCCCAATTTACTTCTTTCTCCAATTTTAAATTTTTTAATAGCGTATGTAATTCAAATTGATTGAGATATTTTATTTTCTTTTGTGAAGGAGTCTTGCCCTTGATTATGACCTTACGTGTCGGATTGCAAGGGATTAACCCTTCGTCCACAGCATCTAAAATAGCTCCTTTGATTTGATGGTGAAAATCCATCGTTGTTTGGCGCTCATGTTCCTTGGCATATTCATTGATAATTTGCTGATAAGTGATACGCGTGACATCGCAGAGCCTTAAGTCAGGCACAAGTTTTTCTAACCATGCCAGGCTCATGCGATATTTAGCCAACGTAACCTCTCTTATGGCACCCTCTTTATATACAGAAATCCAATTTTTGTAATAATGGACCAGTAAATCGGTTGATTTACCACTATATGCTCTGATGGCTGCCGCTCTGCCTACCCATTCTGATGGCCGTGGAACACCTGGAGTTCGCACAGGAGCACGACTAAAAGCGCGATAATTCAATATAATCTCTTCCTTTATAATTTATTTGATATTGTTTATTTTTTTGTGGTATGATATTATGAAACTGAATTTTGTGCTATCTGCCTTGCAGATGGCGCTTTTTATTTTTCTATATTGTTCAGAATATTCTTTACATATATGTTTTTGAATTACTCCTTCCGCATTGGAAGGAGTAATTATTTTAATCCTTTCTATCTTCCTTGGGTCTCATTTCACTAAGTGTATCTGCCAAAGACCGTGCAATATCTTTGGCAACTGCAGCTAAAAATTGTTCTCTAGCTTCTGGATTGTCCGTTACAAATTCTTCTACTACATTCATTTTTTTGCCACCTAGGTTTACCAAATCATATTCTCTCCCTTCTAACTCCATCGTGATTTGTACCCTGTCAAAAGTTCAAACTCACTTATCAACAGAATATCCACATCATTTTATTTCCGGCTCATCGCCATTTGACTTAAATTCTTTTTGTTCACTATTTGTATATAATTTTTATTAACTTTAAATACGTCTACTTTTTCCCATAATAGTTACGATATCATGGCATTAAATTATCTTAAATAATTATTGTCAACATCTCGTTGATGTCTTTAAGACACTATAAAATATGCAATCTATATGATATTATATTGATATCAGGAGGTGTTTTGTTATGCAAGCTAATCCATATCCATTAAGGTTAGAAGAGTCTATTATGGAAAAGATAAAAAATAATTCTCATTTATGCTATACCCCTTTTCTTCAGCTTTTGCTTTTAATTTCTCATATAACTTAACTGGGACACGCAATCAATTGTTTGGTTTTCAATTTGATTACCTACTTTCTTTTAGATTTTAGAAAGGTGATAAATTGTGAAAGTAAAAATCTTTATTATAATGTTTATCTGTTTTCTCTATGCACCAGTATTAAATGCAAATCAACTACCATACAAATTTATTTCCGCCCAAGATTATGCTAAAAACAGCACCAAAATCGTTCTTATAGATGTGCGTTCACCAGAAAGCAGAAAACTCTCTAATGGTCAAGAAAAGAATGCTTTATGGATAAATCCTTACAAGGCCGCTCCATTAAAAAAATTCTTCAATAACTACGGAAAAGAAAAAGTATATGCCATATTTTGTTCCTGTTTAAATGACCAGTACGCTATCAGAGCAGCTCAACTATTTTATAAACATGGTTACACAAAAGTTTTCGTTATTAAAAATGGCTATGATGCTCTAAAATCAATAGGATTAATTACTCCCATGAAAGGAGAGAAGATTAATTGAAAAGAATATTTTATATGATATTATTTGCGCTCTTGTTAGCAAACGCTTCTTGTTCAGCAAATCCTATAATAGAACGTCAATCAATTTTGGGACAAACCGAAATACCTAAAATTGACGCAGATTCAATTCTTGGGCAAACTAACAATCCCGCATTATTTTTCTCTCGCGGATGCTGTTCACATCACGGAGGACCTTTGGGGTGTAATGGAGGGCGCGTTGTTTGCGCAGATGGTACATATAGTCCAACTTGTGGATGCTAATCTCTTAGCCACCAATATGGTGGCTTTATTTTTTTATAATTTTCGCCCCCCTTTCCAGTGCCAAGATATCTTCTAGTGAAATGGAAAAAATCTTAGATAACTTCGCCATCAGAGATAGCGACATATCCTTTTGACGTTTACCAGTTTCTATAAATGAATATTCCTGCCTAGAAATATTTAATTTTTCTGCTACGTTAGCTTGTGTTAATTTATATCTTTTTCTTAAATTAATAAGCCAGTATCTCAAAGTTTCACCTCCGTAGAAATTGCAACTAAAAGTTTCTGAAACATATAGTAGCATATATTTGATTTTCTTGCAACAATCAGTTTCTATAAAAGCAACAAAAAGTTTCATCTATACATTGTCAACTAAAAAACATATAATAATAACAGAAACAGATTGTTGCAAAGGGGGTTAACTAATTGTTACGATTAAGAAAGTTAAGAGAAGCTAGAAACTTGAGTCAAACAAAGGTTGCTAGCGATTTAAATATTACTCGGCAATTATATGGCTATTATGAGAATGGAAAAAGACAACCATCCACAATTACTTTACAAAAAATCGCTGATTATTTTCGCGTGTCATTAGATTACTTAGTTGGTAGAGATACAAATGATTTAGATAAATTAGCTGATAAAAACTTGCCACCTCTCGCTAAAAAAGACAAAATGGACATTGCAAAACATTTAGATAATTTAGCCAACGATCTGGATACGGGAATCACCTTTTATAGCAATAACAAGGAATTAAATACAGTTACTAGAAATGTTTTATATAAGTTATTGAAATTGTCATCAGAAATAGCAAAATATGGTATTTCTAATAATACTTAATATCTTTTAGCCACCGTATTGGTGGCTAATTTTTTATACCTCTACTATGCTGCCGGTTCTTTATGCTCTAGATTTGACATTGCTGCTGCACCAGCTGCAAAAGCAGCAACAAGTGCTTGTCTTTTAGCATCAGGTGTATTCTGTCTAATAAGTTTTAACATTTCTGATGCTTCTTGTTCTGTTATAACTACTTTTTCCATTTTTTTATCCTCCTTATTGTAATTTTTTCTAATAAGTAGATTGTATTTCATATTATATTCTATTTATTAGAATATTTCAATATATTTTTATTGATTTTTTCTACTAAATAGAATATTATAAAAAACAGAGGTGATAAAATGAATATCAACCAACGAATAAAAACAATACGTCAATCAGCTAATTTAACCCAAAGAAAATTTGCCGATATGTTGGGTTTGAAAAATGGAGCTATCAGTAAAATTGAAAAAGACGGCAGTACTGTTACGGAGCAAAACCGACAGCTAATTTGTAACAAATTTGGAATATCTCGTCGATGGCTAGAAAATGGTGAAGGAACTATGTATGACGAAATACAAAATTATAAAAATGTTTTTCAACTTTTAAGAGAAGAATATGGCATGACTGATGTGGAAGAAAAAATCCTACAATCATATTTTGAAATCGATAAGGAACGCCGATATGTAGTTACAGATTTCATTAAAAGTATTGCAAATAAAATTAGTATTACCCCTGACGCCAACAAACGGCTAGCACAGATAGAGAAAGATAGAGAACGAATCAATAAACAGTTAGATGATGAAAAAAAGGCCATAATATCATCAGCTTCCACGCTTATAAGCAAAGAAAAAAAGGCATAAAAAAACCGCCCAAACTATTGGGCGATTTTTAGTAACAATATATATTTTTTTAAAGAGGTGAAACCATTGGACATTCTAGCTACTATCGACAATTTACTTTTTGAAATTAAAAAATATCGTCCTTTAAATAAGGGCGAGTTAAAAAGGTTATATCATGAGTTCATAATAGAAAATACATATAATTCAAATGCCATTGAGGGAAATACTTTAACTCTACGAGAAACCGCCCTTATATTGAATGAAGGCGTAACAATAGCAGAAAAGCCACTAAAAGACCACTTAGAAGTCATTGGTCATAAAGAAGCATTTGAATATATTATTCAAATAGTAAATGAAAAAACCGACCTAAATGAAAATACCATAAAAGATATTCATTCATTGGTTTTGATGAATGATGTTGAAAACAGAGGTCGTTACCGCCGTTTACCAGTACAAATCCTCGGTGCTACAACTATTCCACCACAACCATATTTAGTACCAATTAAAATGCAAGAAATTTTGAAGCAATATTTAATTGATAAACACACTATGCACATCATTAAAGCGATAGCTAAATTTCATATTGCTTTTGAAAGTGTACATCCCTTCATAGATGGTAACGGTAGAACAGGTAGATTGATAGTCAATTTAGAATTAATGAAATGTGGCTACTTACCAATAAACATCAAATTTACTGATAGAAATAAATATTACACTGCCTTTGATGACCATACTGGCAAAGCTATGTTTGACCTAATGGCCAATTACGAAAAAGCCGAATTAGAAAGGTATCTGGGCTTATTAACTAATATATAACCATGAAAGGAGTTCAAAATGTTAGTAGCACTATATGCTAGATTTTCTAGTGAGAATCAGCGAGAGGAAAGTATTACCGCCCAATTGAGAGCATGTAAATCTTACTGTCAGCGCAAAGGATATAAAATCATCAAAGAATATGTTGATGAAGCATATACTGGAAAAAATGACCGCCGTCCAGCTTATCAAGCCATGTTAAAAGATGCTGAAGGTGGTTTTTTTCAAAAAGTAATTGCTCATAAGCTGGACCGCATCGGAAGAAATGAGTATGATTATTATAAGAATAAACATATCTTAAATCTTCTAGGCATTGATATAGAGTTTGCAGGACAGGCTTTTGACACTAGCACGCCAGAAGGTGCCTTGATGGAAAATCAGCTTGCTGGTATATCCGCTTACTACTCAAGAAATTTATCAAAAGAAGTGATGAAAGGCCTAAAAGAAAATGTGCGACAAGGTAAGTCTACTGGTGGTCCACCCCTATTTGGTTACAGATATACGCCAGATAAAAAATATATCATTGATGAGCATGAAGCCATCGCTGTAAGATACGTATTTAATGCCTATTTACAAGGAGAAAGCTATATAAATATATGCACTTGGCTAAACGACCATGGCTATAAAACTCGTCGCAATAGACCATTTGGTAAAAATTCAATTCATGATATGCTAAAAAGAAGAAGATATATTGGAGATGCAATTTTAGGAGGTACACTGAAAATGCGTAATGGTAAAAGAAATAGCCACAAAATAAACCCCAACGCCATCATAGTAGAGGGCGTTTGTCCTGCAATAATTAGCAAAGAGCAATTTCACATGGTAGAAGAAAAGATGAAGCGAAATTCCAAAAGACCTAGCAGCTACAAAGCAAATTATCTTTTATCTGGATTAGTATTTTGTGGTCATTGCCATGCTCCGATGAACGGCAACTTGGCAAGTCGTAGCAAAAAAAGATATTATCGTTGCTCTAAAAAAAGTCGCTTTGGGAAGCTTCTTTCTGGCTGTAATACAGTAGATGCTCCCGCAGACGAATTAGAAAAACTCGTTGTATCTAAATTAGAACATCTTATCTATCATCCGGATACTATCGATAACTTAACTGACAAAATTCTGTCGGATTATCAAAAAATTATTCACGATGAAGAGGAATTAAAAAAACATCTAAAGCAAAAAGAAAATCAACTGCTTAAAAAAATAGATGCCTTTTATGACTTCTTAGTTATAAAAATGCCAGATGAATTTGAAATACAACGCATTGAAGGCATAAAAAATGAAGTCCGTGCAATCAGAAAAAAATTATCTGAAATGCAACAGACTTCACATCCCGAATTAGATAGAGAGACGATTATAAATTATCTGGCTTCTTACCGTGATGCTATGGAAAAATGTGAAAGCGATTCACCAAGAGTGAAAAGTCTCATCAATCAGTTTGTAGAAAAAATCACGATAACTCCTGAAAATATCGTCATCCGCTATAAGTTTGTTTTTGATGGTGTGCCTGACGGGAATCGAACCCGTGCACTTGGTTTCGGAGACCAATGCTCTATCCACTGAGCTACAGACACATATAATATCCGCATTCTCCCCTACCTCTCAGCAAGGGAGAACAGCGAACATAATTGACATACTCCCCACGGCTAAAGCCGAGGGATTCTGGGATATTTGTATGTTATCTTGCTCATGTCTATATAATAACATACAGATATATAACTTACAACTATATACTATAATCCACCTTCAATTTCTTACGCAAATTCGGTGGATATGCCTTATATCCCCATGCCTAAAGGCAGGGACTTTACGGCACTTGTGGTAATTATTTTTTATTTTTTTGAGAAGCTTGACTCAAAAATTCTTGCAAATTCCCATAAAATTTCTGTGTAAACTTAGACAAAACACTGACATTATCATCTCTGAAATCGCCACCGATGATTTCACAGGAGTACAAATAAGCTCCCGTTTTAGCTGAATACAAATCGTAGAAAGCAACCACACGACTGTCATTAGCTATCGTCACTACTAAATAAGCATCGGCATATTTACCAACATTTTGGCGATAACATTCTCTGGCCTTACGAGCATCCATAGTGGACAAATCTACACCCGTCTGATTTTTGATATCAGCAGCCACTTCAGAATAAGAGACAAATTTCACTTTCTTGGCTAATCTAGAATATTCGCCTTCTTGGAAAAACATTTTTTCCAAAAGAGCGGGAGTAACTTTACTATTCTTGCGCGGAACGTAATTAGGCGGAGCAATCGCAATGGAATGTATCGAAGAAAAATCAAAAGTATCATCCATAACCGTCGCTTTTGGAGCGGAGGGCATTGCTAAGGTCCTAGCCGCAAAGACGAACAAGAACAGCACTAGCGTGATAGATATTTTTGTAAAATATTTCATTGGAATTTCTCCCTAGCAGTTAAGCGCGTTCGATGTAGTTACCGGTACGGGTATCAATGCGCAATTTATCGCCCTGACCAACAAAGAGAGGTACACGCACTTCATAACCAGTTTCTACCGTAGCCATCTTAGTAGCACCAGTAGCGGTGTCACCTTTAACACTTGGTTCACATTCTACTACTTCTAAGACAACAGAATTTGGCAAAGAAATACCGATAATTTTTCCTTTGAATAACTGTAAACTGATGTCCATATTATCTTTTAGGAAGTTTAAATTATCCCCTAATTGCTCTTTGCTCAATTCAATCTGGTCATAAGTTTCATTATCCATGAAAGTGTACATGCCATCATTTTCATAGAGATACTGCATCTGCTTTGTTTCGAGATGAGCTGCTGGCAATTTTTCATTTGGATTAAAAGTACGTTCTACTACTGCGCCAGTTTGAACATTTTTAATTTTGGTACGTACGAAAGCGGCTCCTTTACCTGGCTTAACGTGTTGGAAATCGACAATCTGCCATACACCATTATCTAATTCTAATGTTAAACCTGTACGAAAATCACTACTTGAAATCATGAGAAAACCCCCGTCATTTTTATGATATAGACGACCATCTATCTGCTATTTTCATTACTACCTAATTGCCAATGCATCCAGTACCCGTCTTCAAATTCATTAATCATCTGCTAATATTATAAAGCTACTGCCTAGACAATGCAAATAATTGGAAATATCTCAACATTTTGCTTTTTAAAAAGAAACAACACTAGACCGTGATAATGAACAGATATATTTTACCACATATTTAGCAAAATTTCTAATTAATATGACATAAAATATTGTATTTTAACAAAATATTTTCATTATAATTCAATGAGCTCTTTGGTGCTCTGAGTAAGTGGTACTCCGCCCTTTTTAGTAACCAAAACAGTGTCTTCAATTCTCACACCGCCAAAACCTTTAATATAGATACCTGGTTCAGATGTTACAATCATATTTTCATCAACGACAAAGGTTGCGCGTGGTGACAATCTCGGCAATTCATGAATTTCTAAACCAACGCCGTGGCCCAAACCATGTCCATAGTTAGCACCATATCCTTGTTCAGCGATATAGCGGCGCGAAATGGCATCAATTTCCTTGCCAGTTTTGCCACATTCAATGCTTTCTACACCCATCAACTGTGCTTTCAAGACAATATTGTAGATTTTTTTCTGTTCTTCCGTCGCCTTACCAACACATACTGTACGCGTGATATCAGAATGATATCCCTTATAGACAGCACCAAAGTCCATTGTAACAAATTCGCCTTCCCTTATCAACTTATCGCTAGCCATGCCATGCGGTAAACTACCTCTTTCACCAGAGGCGATGATAGTAGGAAATGCTGGTCTTTCACTGCCCAATCTGCGCATACAATCTTCTAATTCTGCTGCCACTTCAATCTCACTGACACCTGGTTTTATGTATTTTAAAACGTGTTTAAAACCAGCGTCACTGATGGCAATAGCTTTTTTAATCAATTCGATTTCATGAGCATCCTTTTGTACGCGCAAAACATCTAAATCCAAAGAAATAGAAAAAGCGTCTTTGCCAAGTGCTTCTTGGAATTTAGCAAATTCATCGTAAGAAAGAGCCTTTCCTTCAAAAGCGACATGTTGTAAATGAAAATCTTTGATAGCTGAAATAGCTTTTTCTACTAATCCGGTTTCATGCTCAATGATGGTAAAATCGGTTTCTTGCTCAGCCTGTTCTGTATATCTGGCATCGGTAATTAAATATGTATCATTAGGCGTAATGAGTAAATAGGTTTCATCGCCAGTAAAGCCGCTGAAATAATGTAAATTAACTTCTTTGCTGATAAGGACGGAATCAGCCCCTTCTTTGCTCAATAATTTTCTCAATCTTTCTAAACGATTCTTAATCATTACAACTTCCCCCTTAAATATTTGTATATATGAGCACGCCCCCAGAAAGAGGCGGTACTACCTAAAAAATATAAAGTATCTTTATGGTGAAAGTAATATCATCTAAAAAAGAACTTTCATCTAGAAGCATAAAATTTTCCTCGAGACAGAAGTTTCTAAAAAGAAGCCATTACCTATTATCTCTAATCTTTTGAAACTAGCTAGACATTAATGGTATTATCGCCCAATACATCTCACTATAAACCAATTTTATTTTGAGCTAATTTTTCTATGATATAAAACAGCGCCATCTTGTAACTATACAAACCAAATCCAGCAATTTGCCCCTCTACTACTGCCGACAAAACCGAATTATGTCTAAAGTTTTCTCTCTTTTGAATATTAGAAAGATGTACCTCTATAACTGGTACATCGACAGCAGAAATAGCATCGCGAATGGCAATACTATAATGCGTCCAAGCTCCTGCATTTAGGATGATGTAGTCGTAACCATCTTTTTTCGCTTCTTGAATAGCCTCTACTAAACAGCCCTCATAATTGCTCTGTATATCGACTACTTCATGCCCTTGTGCCTGCTCTCTGAGATTATCCATCATCTCAGAGAGCTTCATTGGCCCATAAATTTCTGGCTCTCTAGTTCCCAAAAGATTGAGATTCACACCATTTAAAACCAATATTCTAGCCATTTTTCTGTGTCCTTATACGCCTCAACATAGTATAGGCCGGTACTGGTTGTTGCAATTTTATATAAATATGTTGCTGTGGATGTGGAGCTACCGATATTTCTGCCTTATCTTCGTCTAACATTAATTTTATTTTTTGCAGATAATTTGGCATTTCTGGCGCCATAATTTCTATTTCATCGCCAATTTTCATATTATTTCTCTGTTCTACTGATGCATAACCAGTATTTTTATCATAGCTCAGCACCAATCCGACAAAATCAGCTGTCTGCGCACAAGCTGAAGTGTCGTAATTGTGGTCCTTTGCTTCCGGTTTATGTTGATAAAAACCCGTTGTATATTGGCGATGCGAAATTTTTTCTAATTCCGCAAGCCACATAGGAATATTCCGTTGAAAAGCTTCTTTATCGCGATAATATGTGTCGATTGCTTCACGGTATGTCTTCACCACTCCAGCGACATAATAAATGCTCTTCATTCGGCCTTCAATTTTTAAACTATTTATACCCGTCTCAATCAACTGGCCAATGTACGGAAGTAAACATAAATCTTTGGAATTAAAGATATAAGTACCACGTTCATCTTCCTCGATGGGGAAATACTCGCCCGGTCTTTTTTCTTCAACTAAGCTGTACTTCCAACGACATGCCTGTGCGCAGGCACCGCGATTAGAATCTCTTCCCGTCATATAGTTGCTCATCACACAGCGTCCTGAATAAGACATACACATCGCACCATGTACAAAAGTTTCTAGTTCCACAGAGCTTTTTTCGCGAATCGTCTGCATTTCTGCTTGAGACAGTTCCCGCGCCAAAACGACCCTTTCTGCTCCCAATTTCTGCCACATATTTACCGCTGCCCAATTTACGGTATTCGCTTGTGTACTGATATGCACTGGCAATTCGGGAACTGTTTCTTTGGCAATAGATAAAATTCCTAAATCTGAAACTAAAATGGCGTCAACTTTCAATGCCGATAATTCCTTCAAATAAGCCGGTAAGGTCGGCAAATCGTTATTATGCGCAAAAATATTAACCGTCACATATACTTTTTTTCCTCTAGCATGAGCAAATTCTATCCCCTCACGCATTTCAGCATGAGAAAAATTACCGCCATAAGAGCGCAAGCCAAAAGCTTTTCCACCCAAATAAACGGCGTCCGCACCGTATAAAATAGCAATTTTTAATTTTTCTAAATTACCAGCTGGAGCTAATAACTCCACTTTATTTTGCATAACTTTCCTTTCTGTCTAAAACCCCTTATTTTTATCAAAGCAACTAATGGCCAAACCGTCACCTTCACGATATAACTGGGTAGAAAAGCAAGGAGCTTCTTCGACAAAGCGCAAATACTCGCGTAAACGCTTAGTAATCGTCCGAAAACGCCGCGGAGTTGGCACTCCATCTAACACATACCCGCGAAAAGTGACATTATCTGCTGCCACGATAGCTTGGTCCTCTAAAAATGGCAAACACAACTTTAGCTGTTTTAAATACTGCCCCTTAGGACCATCTAAAAAAACGAAATCATATTTATCATTCTGTTGTTCTAAAAATTCATTAGCATCCTGCTGAATAACTGTGATATTTTTTTGGTAAGGTGACCGAGCTATATATGCCCTCGCTAGAGCAACTCGCTCTGACGACAATTCTACACTAGTTACTTGTCCTCCTTCAGCTAGCACTTCTGCTAAAAGAAGCGCCGAATAACCAATAGCCGTTCCTATTTCTAAGACTCTCCTCTTGCCACGCGCCATTTTCTGCAAAATATTTATCTCCGAAGAACGCACAATGGGAACATCATGTTCTATGGCATATCTATTCATTTCCAATAGCAATTCTCGCAATTACTCCACCTCATCCGTCTTTTGTAAATGCTGCTGATAGGTGTGACTATAATGATTGTTACCATTGCTGTCTGCCACAAAATACAGATAATCATTCGGTTCTGGATACAAAACGGCCTTAATAGAAGCAATTCCTGGATTTCCAACCGCGCCAGGTGGCAAGCCGTAGTGCATATACGTATTATAGGGAGAATCTATCTTAGTATCGGCAATAGTGACAACTTTCTTTCTCTTGGGTAAGACATATTGAATAGTAGTATCGGATTGTAGAGGCATATTTATCTTCAAGCGATTGAAAAACACCTGAGCAATAATCGGCCTATCCTTTTCATAACGTGCTTCTGCTTCCACTAAAGATGCCAAAACAACAACTTCATGAATAGAAAGATTTTTCTCTTTCGCTCTCGCTCTTAATTTAGCATTAAATTCTTTATTAAATTGTTTCAGCATCGTATCCATTACTTTCTTGGGCGATGAGTTTGGCAAAAAATCATATGTATCTGGGAACAAATATCCCTCTACTTTGTACTTTACCTCTGGGTTATTGTCTTTCATGTATTCGTATGGCGTATAAGTGCGAGCCAATTCCAAAAAAGTCTTTTTATCAACAATGCCTTTTTCACTCAACAAATCAGCAATCTGTTCCACAGTATAGCCTTCTGGAATAACGACTCTTATCTGCTTGCTATTTGGCCCAGCAAGTAAAATATCCAAAACTGCCGATGCCGACATATTAGGATGTAAGACGTAATTTCCCACTTTTAACTCTCTATCTAAACCGCGTAACTTGGCCAGAAAATAGAAATAATGCGGATAATCAATTACTCCTTTTTCATTTAATACAGAAATAATCTCTCCCGTCTGCATGCCAGGTTTAATATTAACAAACACATCTTTTTTATAATTTGTCGTATCATGAAACAACAAAAATAAAGAAACAAAAAACGCGATTACAAAACCGCTCGCAAGAATGATAATCCGTTTATTCAATCCCTTGTCTGGCATAGAATATCGTGGCCTCACTATGTACTAATTTCAGCGTATGCCTTTTAACGGCATTTCCCATTTTGTGGAGAAGGCATTCTCTCAGGGCTTATATTTCCGTGCGCTTCACGGTATTTGTCCACTAAAGATGATAGAGAGCTTAGCTAAATATTGGGAGCATAAAGAAACATGCCCCCAATAACTCATTCATCCAGCTAAAATTATATCTTTTTATTATAATACTAATAGTTAATTTTTGCAAAATATTATTAATCGATACTATCCATACTTAAAAGCAAAGTTTTTTGGTTCTCTAAGCACCGAGACTTTAACCTACATATCACCTTACATTATTCCTCAAAAAGCATATATTACTGTCTGCTTACGATATTCTTTCTTAAATCGCAAAAATCAGGAAATATACGCTTTATATCCTCATGACTTGAAGCGAGTTGGTATTTTAATAATCATCAATCGTTTTTCCGAGGAACGAGGCAAGTAAAATGATATTTATCTTCTACCGTGCCATTTTGTAAATCAGTGATATAGTCAAACATTCGCTGAGCGAACGGCCCAACTTTTCCACCGTTAATAACAAAATCTCGGCCTTTATAATGCAACTGTCCAACTGGCGAAATAACGGCTGCTGTCCCTGTTCCAAAAGCCTCTTCTAATTTTCCCTCTTCATGGGCCTTGATGATATCCGTTATCGAAATAGTTTTTTCCTCTGCTACATAACCCCAATCGCGAGCAATCTGCAAAACAGTCCGTCTAGTCATACCGTTTAAAATACTGCCATCTAATCTAGGTGTGAAAATTTTGTCATCTATTTTAAAGAAGATATTCATGGAACCAACCTCTTCTACATAATGATGTCCCTTGCCATCTAACCAAAGGGTCTGGTCAAATCCTTTTTCATGAGCCACTAAGCCAGCATGTAAACTAGCAGCATAATTTGCCGCCGTCTTAGCCTCACCTAATCCTCCCTGTACTGCCCTCGTATACTGGTCTTCAACCATAATTTTTACTGGAGCAAAGCCATGGGCATAATAAGCTGCTACTGGACACAAGATAATATACATCTCATAAGTTTTACTGACATTAACACCAAGAAATCCATCTGTAGCAAAGATAAAAGGTCTAATATAAAGACTTTGCCCTTTGCCTTTTGGTACCCAAGCTCTTTCGATATCTATTAATTCTAAAAGGGCCTCATAAACTTTCTCGACATCTATTTCTGGTATATCCAAGATACGTGCCGAATTATTCAAACGCCGCAAATGGTCCATTGGTCTAAAAAGTAAAACTTCATCATCGGCACGCTTGTAGGCCTTCATGCCTTCAAAAACAGATTGTCCATAGTGAATGGTCGTATTGGCCGGGCTAATACTTATATCTGCATATGGTTTTATCTGTAAATTTTGCCACTTGCCATCCTGATAAGTCATAGTAAACATATAATCGGTGAAATAAGAACCAAAATGCACCGTATTCATATCTGGTTTTGCTTTTAGCCGATTATTTTCAATAAGCATTATTCTCTCCATACAATCAATCACCTCTAATTTATTCCATAATCTTTAAACAGTCTCTTCATATATCGCATACCTTTATAAGCCTGTTTGATGGTACCTTCCATAATTTTCGGGTCACGCACCACAGCGGTAAGCAACTTCTTGCGCCATTGGTTGTATTCGGCATCTATGAGCTGCAAAGCCTCTTCCATATCGCGGTTGGTCTTTACAGCAGGTATATCAGCTGGAATAATCTTGCATCCAGTTTCTGATATGACCGCTTTATCGCCATAAAAAGGAGCATAGACTGGGCAACCATATGCCGTTTTTATTTTTTCTTCTAATGATTTAATTGCTCTTGCTTCGCCATGTACGACAAAGATTTGTTTTATCTTTTCTGGGTGACAATGGTCGAGCCAAGCCAAAATCTGTTTATAATCAGCATGGGCAGAAAAACCATCCAAAGAAACCAATTTGGCTCTGACAACTACTTCTTCGCCATAAATTTTAGCGCGCTTTACCCCTTCAAGAAGGCGTCTTCCCAAAGAACCCTCTGCCTGATATCCGACAAAAAGGATAGTCGATTCCGGTTTCCATAAATTGTGTTTCAAATGATGTAAAATACGTCCTGCATCGCACATACCACTAGCCGAAATTATAATGGCTGGCCCTTCTAAACTATTAATCGCCATAGATTCCTCTGGCGTTTGGCTAAAGCGCAATTGTGGCATTTGGGGCAACCGACGGTCTTTCTCTAACATACTCGTAGTTTCGGCATCAAATTCGGCGACATTTTTAACAAAGACCCGTGTAGCGGCAATAGCGAGAGGGCTATCGATAATGATAGGAATATCTCCCATTTTCTTATTCTTCCAAAGGCGATAAAAATAATATAACAGTTTCTGCGTTCTTCCCACTGCGAAAGAAGGAATGACCAGTTTTCCACCTCTTTCTACCGCATCTTGAACAATTTTGGCTAGTGCCTCTTCTTTGTCGTATTCTTCATGCAATCTATCCCCATATGTAGATTCGATGAGCAGATAATCGGCCCCGTCGATTACCTCTGGGTCTCTGATAATCGGTTGATGTGGTTGACCCAAATCACCAGAAAATACCCATTTATTAGTTTTACCATCTTCACATACGAACAACTCTAAAATAGCCGAGCCTAGAATATGCCCCGCATCACGAAAACGGATACTGACCGAATCATCAATCTGCTTTAATTCGCCATATGGCACGGCACGAAAATGTTCCAAGCACCGCCCAGCATCATCTAATGTGTATAAAGGTGCTACACTTACTCGCCCCATTCTCGCTCCCTTACGATTGCGAATGGCAGCATCCATCTCCTGAATATGTGCACTGTCTGGTAACATAATACTGACCAAATCACAAGTTGGTGGCGTAGCATAGATGCGCCCCTGGAAGCCTTCCGCACATAATTTGGGCAAAAGACCGCAATGGTCGACATGAGCATGAGTCAAAAATACGGCGTCTATCTCACGCGGCGAAAAATGAAATTCATTGTAATTCATATCGCGTAAAAGTCGATTTCCTTGAAACATGCCACAATCAACCAAAAATTTTTTATCCTTGATTTCCAATAGGTAGCAAGAACCAGTGACCGTGTGAGATGCTCCCCAAAATGATATTTTCATCGCAGTAAACCCCTTTTCTCCAATCACTTACATGAAAAACAGAAAAAATATTTACATACTTTTTACGGAATTTTCTCCCATTAATGCTTTTATTTCGGCAATCACCTCGTTAGACCCATCGATAGAATACTTGTTTTCTAGTTGGGTCTTTTTTCGTCTATCCCTATAGTATAAGCATACCACAAATTCGCCATGATGGCTCTCTAAAATTTTTTTCAAAGCCAATATCTTCTCTTTTTCTTCTTTACAGGTGAGCTGAATCCAAAATACTGGTTGATATTCTTGTAATAGTATTATCTTTTGGGCGATTATCTTAAAGCCATAGTCTAACTGTTTTACCCGCCCCTGTACAAGCACTGCTGCCTCAGGATAGATGGCATTTACTGAGGAATAAAAAACATTGGGAAAAGCGACCACTTCTACCGCATGAGTGAAATCTTCCACTTCCAGTATACACATGGTGTCGCCTTTCTTCGTCATGCGTTTTTTGCTGGCATTTATGAGACCGGCCACTTGTATCAGTTGATTGTCACGAGGTGGCGTTTCATCCCAATCGGCTAATGGGGTCAAGAAACGAATCTTTTCCCGATAGGCATCCAAGGGGTGTCCCGTAATATAAAAACCAGTCATTTCCTTTTCCATGCTGAGTTTTTCTAAAGGAGAAATTTCCGGCAAATCAGGAAATTCCAAAGTTTCTTCTGCCTCTTCTTCGCTATTACCACCAAAAAGAGACATCTGTCCACTTTCTAAATCGTTTCTTTTCTGGATAGCCCGCTCTAAAACACTTTCTATCGTTGCTAATAACTGTGACCGCTTTACCCCTAAACTGTCAAAAGCACCACATTTTATCAGAGATTCCAAAACTCGCTTATTGACATGATGCGTATCTACTCTCATGCAGAAGTCTAAAATAGAAGTAAATGGCCCTTTCTTTTCGCGCACTGCAATGATGGAGTTAATAGCAGTTTCTCCAACATTCTTTATTGCTGCTAAACCAAAGCGAATTCCCTTTTCTGTACTATCCGGCGTGAAATAAGCCCCACTCGTATTGATATCTGGTGGCAAAATACGCAAGCCCATGCGCTGACAATTTTCTATATATTGCTTAATTTTATCTGGATTGGTGATAAAACTCGTCAAAATAGCTGCCATGTATTCTTTGGGATAATGTGCTTTCAAATAGGCTGTACGATATGAAACTAGTGCATAAGCTGCACTGTGTGACTTATTAAAACCATAATCGGCAAAATTTACCAACAAATCGAATATTTTTTCAGCCAAAGCCAAATCAATATTATTTTTTTGTGCTCCTTGCAAGAAATTTTCTTTCTGCGAAACTAGTACATCGTGTTTCTTTTTTCCCATTGCTCGACGCAATATATCAGCCTGACCGAGAGTAAAACCAGCTAAGACCTGAACAATCTGCATGACCTGTTCCTGATAGAGAACAACGCCATAGGTTTCTTTTAAAATTGGTTCTAAAAGTGGATGCATATACTTCACGGCCACCTTACCGTGTTTGCCGTTGATAAAATCAGAAGTCATGCCACTCCCCAACGGACCCGGCCGATAGAGAGCGACAAGCGGAATCAAATCAGCAAAATTTTCGGGGGCTAATTCGCGCACCATAGAAGTCATTCCTCGCGATTCCATCTGAAAAACACCGCTTGTTTCTCCATCAGCTAACATTTTTGCTGTCAAGGCATCCTCTAAGGGTAAAGTGTTGACATCTACGATTATATTTTGTGTTTTTTTAATGTTTTTAATTGTATCGCTGATGACAGTCAAGGTCCTAAGGCCCAAAAAATCCATCTTGAGAAGTCCCAATGATTCAATATCATCTTTATCGTACTGCGTCACCATAGTTCCTTCTGACATCTGCACAGGGACATAATCCGTGAGCGGTTTTTTGGCAATCACTATCCCAGCTGCATGCGTGGAAGAATGGCGGGGCATCCCTTCAATATCCATGGCAAAATTTATCATTCTAGCCACATTTGCATCTTTCCGATACAATTCTGCCAAGTCCTTGGAATCATTTAAAGCTTTTTCCAAAGTCATACCCAATTCCTGCGGAATCATTTTTGCCACCTTATCGACGTCATCATAATGGATATTGAGTACACGTCCCACATCGCGAATTGCTCCTCTTGCTGCCATCGTACCAAAGGTGACTATCTGAGCGACATGGTCATCACCATATCGCTGTTTCACATAGTCAATAACTTCTTCACGCCGAATGTAACAAAAATCGATATCTATATCTGGCATAGTGACTCTTTCTGGATTTAAAAATCTTTCAAAGAGAAGATTATACTTCAAAGGGTCGATATCCGTAATGCCCAAGAGATAAGCCACAATACTGCCTGCCGCCGAGCCACGCCCCGGTCCTACGGCGATATCATGTTCTTTGGCAAAATTGATAAAATCCCAAACAATGAGAAAATAGCTGTCATATCCCATGCGATGAATAATATCCAACTCGTATTGCAAACGTTCCTTAACTTCATCCGTCACTTCCGGATAGCGTCTTTGCAAATTATCTCGACATAATTCGAGTAAATATTCCTCCGCCGTTTTTCCCTCTGGCAAAGGAAATTGCGGTAAATGTAAATGACCAAACTCAAAATCGACCTGACATCGCTCGGCAATAGCAAGTGTATTGGTGATAAGCTCCTCTTTATTAGGAAAAAGCTGACGCATCTCTTTTTCTGATTTCAGATAATATTCCGGCGCATTAAATTTCAATCTATCTGTACTCTGCAAGGTCTTGCCCATCTGAATACAAAGCAACACATCGTGAAATTCACTGTCTTTTTTTTCTAAATAATGACTGTCATTGGTGACAACTGTACCGACATTTTTTTCTTCTGCCAGTTGAAATATACCGCGTGCTACCTTTGCTTCTTCCGGTAAGCCATGATTTTGCACCTCTAGATAAAAATTATTGCGCCCAAAGATGTCCACATACTCATCGACTAAACGCGCTGCCTCCGCCATATTATCGTGTAAAATTGCCTGTGGTATTTCCCCCGCTACACAGGCGCTCAAAGCGATAATTCCCTCATGGTACCGACACAATAATTCTTTATCGACGCGTGGTTTATAGTACATTCCCTCAATATTGGCCAACGAAACCAATTTGACCAAGTTCATATATCCCGTGTTATTCTCTGCCAAAAGAATAAGATGATAATAACGGACATTATCCACTTCGAAATTATCGTGTCTACTGCGCGGCGCTAAGTAAACTTCACAGCCAATAATGGGTTTAATACCCGCCTTTTTTGCTTCTCGGTAAAAATTTATCACACCGTACATATTGCCATGGTCAGTTATAGCCACTGCCGGCATATTCATTTCCTTGGCTCGCTTAATTAATTTTTTAATGCGATTAGCTCCATCTAACAAACTATATTCCGTATGCAAGTGCAGATGGACAAAATTATTTTTTTCTTCCATAACATTTCCTTTCCACAATTTTGCTCTATAACCATAAAATGGTGCAAATAAATTTGCACCTAAAATCATCTTAAAAATAGTTTTTACCACTAATATAACTAAAAACTTGCTTCTAGTATGCAAGTTAACTGACTTGTTAAATTGCCAATCACAGCTTGAATCTATTATCCTTTAATTATAACACACAAAAAATAGAGAAAATAAAAAAGTGCTGAACACATTACATTGCATTCAACACTTATATTAATAGAAAATATTATTCAGTATATAAAAACCAAACAACCTTATTTTTCCCTTTTCTCGTCTATTTTCTCTAGGCGAAAAACGTTGATGACATCTACATCAGGGCAACAAAATCTGATATCGCCATGCGTGCTAAGCGGTATTTTTCCCCCGTAGCGCAAAATATCGATATAGGGGAATGCAACGTGCATAGCCATTGGACACAGCTTGCCACGCTCCGTATCATAGTCAAAAGTGTCACCTATCTTGTGTCCGCGATGACAATTGCATTTGCCCAACTTGTCTACTAAAGTAATTCTTACCTTGCCTCTGCTCATCAGTATCGCCTCACTACAATATATTTTTTTAGAGTAATTCTCACATAGATTCTAATACATCTTTTCTTAGATTGCAAAAATGATGTTTTAAAGCCCTAAAAAATTATATTGACATACTCCCCACGGCTAAAGCCGGGGGATTCTGGGATATTAGCGAACCT
>JAHHSQ010000021.1 GCA_020025135.1 Pectinatus sp. | reverse complement strand
AAGGTTCGCTAATATCCCAGAATCCCCCGGCTTTAGCCGTGGGGAGTATGTCAAGAGGATAGTGTTGTAGTATAATGAAAAGAGAAACAAAGAAGGGATAGTGATGACATGGCAAGATATTCTAGACGAATTAGTGAAAATATTGAAAGGAGAAATAAAGAACAGGCAAAAGAGAATAGACGTGATGTTGCTCCTACGCAAAGAGGGACATTGCTGATATTGATATTATTGGTAGTGAATTTTGTTTTATTGATTGCTACTTGGTCTGGTTTGACATATTTTGACCGTGGCGTTTATATCGCCTTAGAAATTGCGTTCTTGTCCATCTATTTACAGCGTAGATTGTATCGGCAGGTACAGTGGGCAATGTTTATGGAATACACAGGATATATTTTTATGGGGTTGGCAGCAGCCCTCTTTATTTATAAATTGGTAGTGACATATATTTTTTAAAAAAAGTTTATTTGACTATTTGACTATTTGACTTTTTGACCTTTTGGTGTTATTATATGAACATATTGAAATTAGTTCTTTTTGTTGCTTATATTTAAGTGAGAAAGAGGTAGATATAGATATGTCGAATGAAAAATATACACAAAAAGTATTGACGGCATTGCAAAATGCTCAACAAAATGCAGCCATGCATTATAATCAAGAAATTACTTCCGCTCATGTCCTTTTGGCTATGGTCAAAGAACCAGAAGGCTTATTGGAAACTATTTTTAGTGAAAATAAAACCGATTTGCCGATGTTAAAGATGCGTCTAGAACAAGTAATTAGTCGTATTCCGCAGGTGCATGGACAGGATAGGTTGGCTATGAGCGTGGAATTAGCGCGCGTTTTAGGTAAGGCGCAAGAAATTGCCATTAAAATGAAAGACGAGTATATTAGTACGGAACATCTTTTATTGGCGATTATCGAAGATGGTTCGGACGAAATAAAAGATATCTGCCAAAAATTTGGTCTTACCAAAAATTCGGTAGAAGCATCTATTCGAAAGAATAAAACGCAGAACGTCAATACAGATAATCCAGAAGGAGCTTATAAATCCTTGGAAAAATATGGACGCGATTTGACTGCTTATGCTAGACGGGGAAAATTAGACCCAGTTATTGGTAGAGATGAAGAAATTCGCCGTACCATTGAAATTCTTTCCAGAAAAACAAAAAATAATCCAGTTTTAATCGGTGAACCTGGTGTAGGTAAAACAGCTATTGTAGAGGGATTGGCTTTGCGCATTGTCGCTGGGGATGTGCCAGAATCTCTCAAAAATAAGACGCTCTATTCTTTAGATATGGGTTCTATGATTGCGGGAGCAAAATTCCGCGGTGAATTCGAAGAACGTCTAAAAGCAGTTTTGACGGAAATTGCCAAATCAGATGGTCAGATTTTGCTCTTTATCGATGAAGTGCATACAGTAGTAGGTGCTGGTGCAACTGATGGTGCTATGGATGCTGGCAATATTCTGAAGCCGATGTTAGCAAGGGGAGAATTGCGTTGTATCGGTGCAACGACTCTCAATGAATACAGAAAATACATTGAAAAGGATGCAGCTTTAGAAAGACGTTTCCAACCAATTATGGTTGGCGAACCGAGTGTGGAAGATACGATTTCCATTTTGCGTGGTCTCAAAGAACGTTACGAAGTACACCATGGGGTTAGAATCAGAGATGGTGCTTTAATATCAGCAGCTATCTTGTCAGACCGCTATATATCGGATAGATTTTTACCAGATAAAGCTATTGACTTAGTCGATGAAGCTGCCGCTAAATTGCGTACAGAAATTGAATCTATGCCAGCACCACTAGATGAAATTCGGCGCAAAATTTTGCAGTTGAAGATAGAAGAGCAGGCATTGAGTAAAGAAACTGACAAGGCTTCTAAAGAACGTTTGGAAAAATTGCAAGAAGAAATTACTGTGGCAGAAAAAGAAGAAAAAGAATTGCATGACAAGTGGCAACACGAAAAGCAGTTAATTACTCGTACGCGTGGCATTAAACAAGAAATTGATGCCGTAAAAAGTGAAATGGCAGCAGCGGAAAGAGATAGCGATTTGGCAAAAGCTTCTGAATTGCGCTATGGTAAGTTGCCTCAACTAGAAAAAGAACTGCAAGAACAAGAAAAATTGATGGCCGGACAAAAAGATTCGCAATTATTAAAAGAAGAAGTAGGCGAAGAAGATATCGCTAAAGTGGTCAGCCGTTGGACTGGTATTCCAGTTACGAAGATGTTGACGGGAGAACGTGAAAAATTGGTGCATTTAGAAGATGAGTTGCATAAGCGCGTTATCGGTCAAGATAAAGCAGTTAAAGTAGTTAGTGAAGCTATTATCAGAGCGAGAGCAGGCATCAAAGACCCACAGCGCCCAATTGGTTCGTTTATCTTCTTAGGACCTACTGGTGTAGGGAAAACAGAATTAGCCAAGGCGTTAGCAGAAGCACTTTTCGATGATGAACGCTCCATGATTCGTATCGATATGTCCGAGTATATGGAAAAACATTCTGTTTCGCGTTTGATTGGAGCTCCTCCCGGCTATGTAGGTTATGATGAAGGCGGTCAGTTGACGGAAGCGGTAAGACGTCGCCCGTATAGCGTTATTTTATTAGATGAAATTGAAAAAGCGCACAAGGATATTTTCAATGTTTTGTTGCAGATATTAGATGATGGCCGTTTGACAGATGGTAAAGGCCGTGTAGTCAATTTTAAAAACACCATTATCATCATGACATCGAATCTTGGCTCGCAGAACATCTTGGCTGAAAGCGATTTTGCTAAGGCGAAGGAAGAAGTTATCGGTATGTTGAAGTCCTATTTTAGACCAGAATTTCTTAATCGTATCGACGATATTGTCGTCTTTAAGGGCTTAGAAAAATTGCAAGTACAGAAGATAGCAGCCATTCTCTTAGAAAATTTAAACAAGAGACTACAGCGACAAATTAATATCTCTTTGGAATGGTCAGATGCTGTTTTGGAAAAATTAGCAGATAGTGGATTTGACTCGCAGTTCGGTGCTAGACCTTTGCGCAGATTTTTTTCGCACAGCATTGAAACTGAGTTAAGCAAGGAGATTATCAAAGGTCAGGTAGAAGAAGGTGATGTTGTCGATATTGATGTAGTAGATAATGCCTTTACTTTTAAAGCTGTAAAAAAATAAGTTTTGGGCAAGAATATTAGTATTGCAAAAAAGGGAGACAATGGTATACGTTGTTTCTCTTTTAGTTAAGCAAGAGGCCTTTTCTTCCGCTGATGTGTGGAAGAAAAGGCCTCTTGTTTTATGCAAATATCTATTATATATAATTAAAGAATATTGGTCATGCGTTTAGTCGGTTGACTGAGGTCAAGATGACCACTGATGGCATCGATTGGTTTACCATCGACGTAAAATAACACGCCTTTAACATTTGAGAAATTCGTCAAAGTATCGACAATAGAACCAACAAGCATGAGTTCGCCTGTGGAACCGCCACTAAATTTGTGGATGAAGTCGGGGGTAAAGTTGACTTTGGCAATACCCTTTTCGGTAACAGTGACATTGATAACTTTTGTTCCCTTAGGCATGATGTTGACAACATCTTTATTAGGAGCTTGTTCTAGCAATGCTTCCACTGCTAATTTATACTTGTCTTGCTTATTCTTAAAATGGATAGTTTTAGAGAAAGGTATTAATTTTTCTCCCATCTTATCGGGGTAGTAAATAGTGATGACCTCTTTTTGTTCGGCCGTAGCTGGTGCTTTTTCTTTAGTGCTAGTTGTTGCGACATTGGAAGAAGGATTAGTTTGCTTAGCACAACCAGAAATGAGCAAGGCTGCACCAATAGCCATGCTAAAAAATAATAAACGATTTATTTTCACAAAGAACACCTCAATTAGATTGATAGTATTTATTAATGCCACTACAAATTCCATGCGCTAAAACATTTTGAAAGGACGGCGTGTTTAAGAGTTTTTCTTCTTTTGGATTGGAGATAAAGGCCAACTCTATCAACACACTGGGAATACTATTATGTTTTAAAACGTAGAAATTAGCGGTAGAGACTCCTCGATTGCTGAGATGGTTAGCTTGCACAAGGGCTTTTTGAATATCCGTTGCCAAAAGATGACTGCGAGAAGACTTGTAGTAGTAAAAAGTTTCCGTGCCATGTGCCGAAGGGTGGATAAAGGAATTGGCGTGGATACAGATAAAGGTACTAGCATGAGGCGTATTTTCTGCCACATCTACGCGTGCTTGTAACTCCTCTCTAGCAGTACAGTTGGGTGCATAAACATCTCTGTCGGTATTTCTGGTCATCACCACTTTAGCGCCATTAGCACGTAAAAGCGTAGCTAATTTTTGAGAGACTGCTAGGGTAACATTTTTTTCCATGATGCCATCTGGGCCGATTGCCCCAGAATCAGAACCGCCATGACCAGGATCAACGACAATAACCTTCCCTTGTACAGCTTTGAAATCGTCAGCCCAAGCATTATTGTTGCGCATTAAATCGATAGCCAATATCCATTCAGAAGAGCCAGGAATGGGAGATGGTTGCCATTTTGTATCCCATTTCACGCCACTAGCCGGCAATTTTAATTCTATCACTGCTTGTACGGTGCGGTGAGATTGACGATAGAAAGTGATTTGTTTTACTAAATCGTTATGTAATGTAAAAGGTTGTTCCACTAAATCAGAATCTATCTTCGCATCGTGTATCGTCAAGATGAGATTTTGCGGATTTTTTTTATCCACCATAATGTTATAATTGCCACATTTATGGTTAAGGGTTAGTTCCATATGTAGGTAACTTTTTTCGGCAGATGCCAATAGAGTAACTAGGCGAAAGTTGTTGATAGTCGGTGCTGCTAAACAAGGACGAAGAAAAAAGAAACTAGATAGAAGACAAAAAAGGAACAAAAAACTAAACTTTTTATACAATTTGGTGGTACCTGCCTTTAGAATAATGAAAAATAAAATAGTAAATTCACAAATTAATTAACCCCAAACTGATGCGCAGAGCATGGTCAACTTTTTTCATTGTGCTCTTATCGATACTGGTGATTTTTTTCTGCAAGCGTTTCTTGTCGATGGTGCGCAATTGCTCCAAAAGGATGACAGAATCGCGTTCAAGGTTATTGTGTTTTCCGGTTAATTCCACGTGAGTGGGTAATTTCCCCTTGCTGATTTGAGACGTTATAGCCGCCACAATGATGGTGGGGCTATAACGATTCCCAATATTATTTTGTAAAATTAACACCGGCCTAGAACCCCCCTGTTCTGAGCCAACAACTGGACTGAGATTTGCGTAGAAAATTTCGCCTCGCTTTATGGTATTGCCTTGGTTCATTTTTTCTCGCTCCCGAAGACACCCTCTTCTGCTATAGTTATATTGATGTGGCCCATTTCTGTATAACCTCGCTTCATATCGTCGACGATATGTTTTTGTTGTTTGTAATTTTCTAGATAGAGAGTAAAAGCTCTCTGTAAAATTTCATCTTCAGAAACATTTTCTTCCTGAGAAAGCAGAGTCAATTCTTTTTTCATCTCCTCTGGTAATTTGAATGATAATGTCATATACATGGTTCACCTCAAGATAACATTTATTGCCTTTGTATCCGCCTCACTGTTTAAAAGTGATGCGGATAATCCTGATTCATCGCTTATTTATGTGACAATATTTGTATTCTGGAATTTTGTCCAAAAGGCGATGAACAAAAGCGAATTGGCGAATTACAGGAACACTCGCCTATAAAAAAGTGTAAATAAAGTTTTTGACCTATCTTCATGCGGTATTGGCCGGTTACAATTAACGCTATTATACTACAATTTTTGGGGAAAAACAGCAAAATTTATCCACAGGAAAAACAAAAAGAGGAACTACCTTCCGGTAGTTCCTCTTTTTAAAAACTTTTTTTGCTCTTTATTTAGCCATCAAGGAGGCAATTAATTTTGCCATATGGGCTGGATTATCTGGCATAATTCCCTCGATGAGCAATGCTTGGTCATAAAGAAGTGAGCAATAATCTTGAAATTGTGGTTCATCTTTGCCGAGGTCGTGTAGTTGCTGTAAGCGAGCAAAGAGAGCGTGATGAGGATTTAATTCTAAAATGCGTTGAGCTTTAAACATTGGATTATTGGCTTCAGCAAAGACTTGTTCCATAGCAAAACTAGGGCCGTGCTCATCGGCAACAAGGCAAACAGCGCTGGATTTTAAGCGGTTGCTGACCTTAATGTCGCTGACTTTTCCCTTGAGAACTTCTTTCATGTCTTTAATGAGACTTTCATTTTCTTTAGTAATGTCGGCGGTTTCTTTTTTTACTTCTTCGCTTTCGACATCATCTAATTGCAAATCGCCACGGCTAATGGATTGGAATTTTTTACCGTTATATTCGCGGAGACTTTCGATGGCAAATTCATCGACATTATCAAGCAAGTAAAGAACTCCTAGACCCTTGTCACGGATTAATTCCATCTGTGGTAAATTGTTGATGGCATCGCGGTCTTTACCTGTTGCATAATAGATGACCTTTTGGGTAGCGGGCATTCTTTCCACATATTCTTTGAGAGAAACTAGTCCCTTATCTTCAAAAGAGGTGGCGAAGAGCAATAACTCTTGTAATTTTTCCGTAACTGCTTTGTCACCGTAGATGTTATTGTAAACACCGATTTTGAGTGATTTGCCGTATTCAGCCCAGAATTTTTCATAAGCTGGGCGGTCATTTTTCATAGTGCGTTCCAACATCTTTAAGATGCTTTTTTCTAAGTTTCGACCGATAGTTTTTAATTCACGGCTTTGTTGTAACAATTCGCGGGAGATATTGAGCGAAAAGTCTGGTGAATCAACAAGTCCCTTGACAAAACGCAGATACTCTGGCAAAAGGTCTTTGCATTTATCCATGATAAAAACGTGGCGAGAATACAACTGCAAGCCTGGTTCATAGTCGCTGTGGTAGAGATTGTAAGGAGCATGAGCTGGGAAAAAGAGCAGAGAAGTATACTCAATAGTCCCTTCTACCTTGTTGTGCATGACCTTCATAGGTGCTTCATAATCGTGGAAGAGATTTTTATAGAATTCTTCATATTCTTCTGTTTTTATGTCCGATTTATTTCGTGTCCACAAAGGTTGCATGGTATTTAAAGTGCGGACTTCTGTCTTTTCGACTTTGGGAGCATCGGCTATTTCTTTTCCATCAGCATCTTTAGGTGTTTCTTGAATGGTAAAGTTCATCTTAATCGGGTAGCGGACATAATCGGAATATTTCTTGACTAAATGGCTGAGTAAGTTTTTATCGAGAAAGTTTTCTTCTGCTTTGTCGCCGTAGAAAGTATCGTCTAATGTTAAGACAATAGTTGTTCCACGAGTATCTTTTTCACATTCTTCGATGGAGTAAGAACCGTCACCGGCAGATTCCCATTTATAGGCAGTTTTTTCGCCTGCTTTTTTAGTCAAGATGGTAATTTTATTGGCTACCATAAAAGCTGAGTAGAAACCAACGCCAAATTGACCGATTAATTCTTTTCCGCTTACCGGAGAATTGTCCGTTTTAGCTTGGAGCATTTTTTCTAAAAAGGCTTTTGTTCCTGATTTGGCAATGGTGCCGATATTATTAATCAATTCCTCTTTATTCATACCAATACCATTATCGCTGATAGATAAGGTATGGCTCTTTTCATCAGGAATTAGGTAGATGGAAAAATCACTTTCCCCCGCCAATAAATCGCTATTAGTTAGAGATTCGAAATGTAGTTTATCTATCGCATCCGAGGCATTAGAAATTAATTCGCGTAAAAATATTTCGTGATTTGTATAGATAGAATGAATCATTAAATTTAATAATTGTTTAGTTTCAGCTTGAAATTCAAAAGTTTCTTTACTCATATTGTATTCCTTTCTAAAATGTTTTTGTTAGCACTCTAATAAGATGAGTGCTAACTAACAATTAATATACAACTAATTAAAAAAAAATGCAAGTCTTAATGGATAAATCTGTTTTAAGTTGCTACGATAATTTATCGCAAAAATATTAGAATCTATATAGAAAAAATAATGTTAATATGATAGAATTTTATCATGTACGGTACATTTTTTATGACCTGTGATGAGGCAGGTATTATTGGAATATTAAATATTTTACAGACAACGAGGAAATTATCTTGCAGTACATATCGAGTATTTACGAGAAGCACTTTAAGTTTATCATTTTGTTCTTTTTCCTAAATTATTTTACAGTTGGTTGGCAATTGTTAGACCAAGGCGATGCAGCAATTGCTATTTATTATGCTTTTACCGCTTTTTTAGCGAGTTTTCTCTTGACAATGCTTATAAATACGATACCGTACAAACCAGTACAACGGGTAATAAAAGCCTTTCTCATCATCATCAATTTATTACCGTGTATAGCCGAAACATATATCATGCATACCTATAACATTCTCATCAATGCCGGCATGGTTTGTGCTTTGTTAGAAACGACGACAAGAGAAGCGATGGAATATCTGAAGATGTATATTACCGTGCCAGATATTCTATGTCTTATTTTCAGCGTGGCTGTTTTAATTTATATCAGTAGAATTAAATTACAGCAAATTCCTTGGCTACGCAATGTACACATGAGTCATCACACTCGCAATGCAGTGATGTTAACACCACTTATTATTGGTATTTTTTCGACTGGGATGATGTTGGCTTTTAACATCAACTTTTTTTACGGTAAATTTTTACCTTTACAGAGGGTAGCTTCCGCCACGGAGGTAGCCATTCAAAATCGCGATGCCTACGAAAAATTGATGGCTCAGGTAAAGAAAAATAATGTCAAAATTACTGCTAATAACAGTAAAATACCAAATATCGTTTTTATTCTCGGCGAAGCGACTAATCGTAACCACATGCACCTATATGGTTATTATCTGCCGACAACACCTAACTTGGATAAGTTAAAGGCTGAAGGTAAGATAGCGGTATTTACAGACGTCATCAGTGCCCACTCGACGACAATCGCTTCTTTGAGTAAAGTATTTACTTTCTGTGACCATGAGTCTAAAAAACCGTGGTATGACTATAATAATCTCATTGATGTTATGAATGCTGCTGGCTATAAAACTTATTGGCTTTCCAATCAAGAAAGCTCAGGTATTTGGGGCAATGTTGCAGCTGTTTATGCCGCCCATAGCACGGAACATGCTTACACCAAAATACGCGACTCCCACGAAGATTACGGCGTTGTAGATGGCAATCTATTTCCGCTGATTGACAAGGCTATTAGCAGGAGAAAAGCTAAGAATTTCTATGTAATTCACTTAATGGGATGTCATGGACTTTATTACTATCGCTATCCATATTATTTTAGCAAGTTTAGCGATAAAAACATTCGATTGCCTTTGACCACTCGCCAAAAGGAGATTGTCGCTCAGTATGACAATGCTATTTTGTACAATGATTATGTAGTTTCGCAAATTATCGCTAAGTTCCGCAATATGAATGCCTTAGTTATTTATATGCCAGACCACAGTGAAGCGATTTACGACGAAGGAGATAAATTGGCAGGTCACTTTGAAGGCAATCCAAATCGGCACATGATTGAAATACCATTTATCATTTGGGGCTCTGAAAAATATAAAAAAGATAATCCAGCACAATGGGCGCAAATTCAGGCCTGCGTGAATAGGCCGTATATGACCGACGATATGATTCATACTGTGATGGATATAGCTGGTATTAAGACACCAGAATATGACCCTACTCGCAGTATCGTCAATCCAAAATTCAATGCTAAACGCCCACGTATTTTTAATAATAAGAACTACGACACTGAAATAAGACCGCGTCAGAAATAGAGAAGGGGGATGCTTTCGCATCCTCCTCTTCTTTTATCATTATAGGCAGAAAATTTAGCGTTTAGGCATAGAGAAAAGAATATTTTATTAAACTATGCGGAGAATGTTTGTCATAACTGGTAGAATATACTATAATGATTACTAAAATGCTTGTGATTGTGAGGAATAAAATGAAACAACGTGGTTTTGAAATTGTCAGTGATTACAGTGAGTGTGGCATTGTTTTGCCCAAGAGAAAAACAGGTAGCAGTGCTGGTTATGATATAGCTTCTGCTGTTGATATAGTTTTAAAGGCTGGACAGGTCACTTTGGTCCCTACAGGGCTAAAGGCATATATGCTTGCTGACGAATATCTTGGTTTGCATATTCGCTCTGGGATAGCGATAAAGAATTCACTTTCCTTCATCAATAGTCAAGGTGTCATTGATGCAGATTATTATAATAATGAAGATAATGAAGGACATATCTGCTTGGCAATTTTTAATCACGGAGCTGAGGATTTTGCCGTACAAAAGGGCATGCGCCTAGCGCAGGGTATTTTTTATAAATATTTGCTCGTAGATGGCGATGAGTATGGACGAGGAGAAAGGCGCACTGGCGGCATGGGGTCTACTGGTATAAAATAGAAGAGGGGCGAAAGTATGGACTTATTTTCTTGTACCGATGATACATTATATAAGGAACAGCAACCATTGGCGATGCGCATGCGACCACGAAATTTTTCAGAATTTTTCGGGCAGCGAACGGTAGCAGGAGAAGGGAGTTTTTTGCGCACTTTAGTGGAAAATGATACAATTCCATCCATGATAATTTGGGGAGCACCAGGTACTGGCAAAACGACTTTGGCCAATATTATAGCTCTGCAAACTAAGAGCATCTTTTCTCCTCTCAATGCTGTTTCTTCCGGTGTGGCGGGTATTAAGGAGATTATCCATGAAGCTGCTGAACAGAGAAAATTTTATCAGAAACGAACAATTGTCTTTATCGATGAAATCCACCGCTTTAATAAGAGTCAGCAAGATATTTTACTACCATATGTAGAAAATGGCGAAGTGATTTTAATTGGTGCGACGACGGAAAATCCTTATTTTGAAGTTAATCAAGCACTTTTATCTAGGGTACGCATTGTCCATTTGCAAAAATTAGGAGAATTAGACCTTTTGGCAATTCTGAAGCAGGCGTTGTCAGATGTAGAGCGTGGTTTAGGACGGGAGCAGATAACTTGTGCAAATGATGAGTTACAAATTATCGCTCAATTTGCAGATGGAGATGCACGTATAGCTCTCAACATTTTGGAGCAAGCAGCTGTATTTGCTAGGATGAGAACAGGTGTTATTACGCGTGGTATTTTGCGAGAAATTTTAGGAGATAAAATTCAGCATTACGATAAGAATAAAGAACAACATTATGATATCGCCTCGGCTTTTATTAAGAGCATGCGTGGCAGTGACCCAGATGCAGCCTTACACTATTTGGCGAGAATGCTCGTAGCTGGAGAAGATGTTAAGTTTATAGCTAGGCGAATAATTATTTGTGCGGCAGAAGACATTGGAAATGCCGACCCACAGGCGTTAGTTATAGCGGAAGCAGCAGCTAGGGCCGTACATTTTGTTGGTATGCCGGAAGCCCGCATTATTTTAGCCCAAGCCGCCGTTTATATAGCTACTGCCCCTAAGAGCAATGCCTGTTATCTAGGGATTGAGCGAGCGGTTGAAGATGTCAAAAAAAAGAATTGTGGCGAGGTACCCTTATATCTTCGCGATGCGCATTATAAAGGCGCAGCTAAACTTGGCTATGGCGTTGATTATAAATACCCGCACGATTATCCTAATCATTATGTGCGGCAACAGTACTTGCCACTAGAAGTGAAAAATGAGCGATATTATATTCCGACCGATAATGGTCAAGAAGAAAGAATAAAAAAATATTTAGCTGGTCTAGAAAAATAAATGAGGTGATGAAATGAAACTGTCTACGAGAGGACGGTATGGCGTTACTGCCATGTATGAATTGGCGTTAAATTACGGAAAAGGACCGTTATCTTTGCGCACGATAGCAAATAAACAAGGAATATCAGATAACTATTTAGAGCAACTAATTTGCTCTTTACGCAATGCTGGTTTAGTTAAGAGTACGCGTGGAGCACAGGGCGGATATGTTCTTACAAAGGACCCCGCGAGCATCACGATTGGTGATATTATTACTATTATGGAAGGACCAATAGCATTAGTAGATTGCCTCTTGACTGATGCACAATCTGATAATCAGGTATGTAAAAAGGCTACGCAGTGCGTTACGCGAGGAGTTTGGGCAGATGTTTGTGAAAGTATTAGCAAGGTCCTCAATTCCATCACATTGGCAGATTTATGTGCTAAAAATAGACAAAATGGTGATGGCGATGCAGAATAAAAAAGTAGCGGTAGCGATGAGCGGTGGCGTGGATAGTTCTGTCGCCGCCGCACTATTACAACAGCAAGGATATGATGTTTTTGGCATTACCATGTTGTTAAGTGATGCTGGCAGAGATTATTCGGAAGGCGAGCCACCGTTTATTCAAGACGCGCGTCGCGTGTGTGAAATTTTAAACATACCGCATTATGTCGTGGATTTTCGCTCTACTTTTCAGGAGAAGGTAAAGGATTATTTTATTTCTGAATATAGACAGGGTCGTACACCTAATCCGTGCGTGCGCTGTAATCAATATATAAAATTTGGTATTTTGCTAGATAAAGCACTGGAAATGGGAGCGGATTATTTAGCAACTGGTCATTATTTGCGGATAGTTCCGTATCATGACAATTTAGCAATAGAAAGAGCTATAGATGCGGATAAAGACCAATCTTATATGTTGTATCACTTGCCACAAGAGGTTTTACAAAAGGTTATCTTTCCGCTTGGAGAATATAATAAAACGAAAGTGCGCGAAATGGCAGCTGCATTTGGTTTACCGGTTGCTACCAAAAAAGAAAGTCAGGAAATATGTTTTGTTCCTGATGATGATTATAAAAAGTATCTAATTGAACAATCAAAAGCCCAATTTCCACCAGGTGATATTGTTGATACAGCGGGCAATGTGCTGGGGCGTCATTTGGGATTGCCATTTTATACTATTGGCCAGAGGAAGGGGCTCGGTATTGCTGCCGCTACACCTCTTTATTAATGGCTATGCAGCGCTGGGCTGCGTTGCCTGTTAGTAAGCATATAGAGAAATTTATATGTAGACATAGAGAAAAACTATGCCATGAGAAATTGAATTGCTGGAACGCCGTAAAGCCGTTTAAACTAAAGCGGAAGTCTGAAAGATGGCTAGCTGAGATAGTTGCGAAAGTAGAAAAAATTAGACGGATGGTAGATGGTCAAATCCTAATTGCTAGGAAATCGGTAACCAGCAGGAAAGCTCTGAATAGGAGAATCTTCAACGACTATTCCTCTTGAGGGAAGTAGGCTAGAAGTGTTTGCTAGTCGAAGTGGTTTCGCCTAACCCATTTATTTATGGTAGGGAAAAGATATAGTCTGTGCTCATTGGAAACATTGAGAAGTTCTTAGGAGAACTGCATGAAGGTCAGCGACTTGATGTGAACAAAATTTTCAAGATGTCGTTAGAAAAGTTATTTTTTAAGCGATATTTATTGGGATAAAATCAGGTTATAGAATTAGATAAAGTCAATAATCGTGTCGTTGTGGGGGGAAACTTAGATGTCTTCTCCCATGGATTATTAGCTTGTAATGTCAATTGGCAATCTATTTCGGAAATTGAGGCTCCATTAGAGGTACGAGCCCAGATTCGTTACGGAAAAAGATTAGCCGATTGTACGGTTTACCCAGCAGAAGATGGCATGGTAAAGGTCATCTTTGAAGAAGAACAGCGGGCTGTGACACCCGGACAATCAATAGTATTTTATGCCGATGATATTTTATTGGGTGGCGGTATTATAGAATGCCCCCTTAAAGATTAAAGGCAAAAAAAAAAGGCCACCACATCAAATAGATGTGGTGGCCTTTTTTTTATAAATTTTTCAATTTAGCATTGGTTTCTTTAGCACTATTGACACTTTTATTGAAGAGGTCTTTTTCTCTTTCGTTGAGCGGTAGTTCCACAATTTTTTCAATACCGTTACGACCTAGTACCACTGGCACTCCAGCACAGACGTCTTTTTCGCCATATTCGCCATCTAATAGAGCGATACAGGAAAGGGTTTTGTGTGTATTTTTAGCAATAGCTTCTGCCATGGTAGCAGTTACTGCTCCTGGAGCATACCAAGCAGAAGTTCCCAATAACTTTGTAATTGTACCGCCACCCACTTGTGTAGCGTGTTCAATTTCTTGCAGTTTTTCTGGGCTGAGATACTCTGTTACAGGAATTCCTTTATAAGAAGCAAAACGAGTCAAAGGAACCATTAAATCGCCATGTGCACCGATAACCATGGCATCTATATCACTGATGGGACACCCGATAGCATCAGCAAGATAGTATTCAAAGCGGCTGCCATCTAGTAGACCACTCATGCCGATGACACGGTGGCGAGGCAATTTGCTATTTTTTAAGGCCAAATAGGTCAAGGTATCTACTGGGTTGGAAATTATCAAAAATATTGCTTCTGGAGAATATTCTAAAGCGGCATCCATGACTGATTGAACGATTTTAGAATTTACACCCACCAAATCAGCACGGCTCATACCAGGTTTGCGAGGCATGCCAGATGTAATGGCGATAATATCAGAATTAGCAGTTTTGCTGTAATCGTTCGTCACACCAACGACCCTCGTGTCGAGATGCAATAATTTAGCTGTTTGCATCATATCCAAGGCTTTGCCTTCCGCAACTCCTTCTTTGATATCCAAAAGGACTACTTCTTCGGCAAAATTTTTCAAAGCCAAAACATTGGCAGCGGTAGCACCGACATTACCGGCACCGATAACAGAAATTTTCATATGGTTAGACGCCTCCGTAAAATATTGTTACTAACTTTTCTATTATAACATTTTTAATGATAAAATACTATCATTGAGATGTAAAAAGCAGGATATTTTTCGGATATAATTGTGGAAATAAAATTTTTACAGCAAAATTAGGCTGAAAGCCTACGGTAGATAATATATTGATAATTATCTACCAAAGATATAAAATACAGATATGGAAACAGTATATTTTAGAACAAAAACTACGGTATTATCGTCTGTATAAAAAGAGCTTGAAGAAAGCAAAACTGCAAAAGCACTTGACCAAGCTCAAGAAAATAGTAAGGTTTAGCTATCTTTTAGAATTTGGCTCGCAGGCCGTTCAAAATGTGACTGACCGCATAGAATTTGGCTATCAGAAATTTTTCCGTAATTATAAAAAAGGGCAGGGCATTGTCCATTAAGAGAGAAAATATAAGACCTATTAATCTAGCATGAAGGCTATTTTCGCTTGTATCTTAGAATCCCACAAATTTATTCGTGAGAGTATCTCAAATAGTTTATCTTGGGGAGAAATGAAGTTTAAGGCGTGTATAATTTTACTTGCAGAAAAAATCAATCTGTGTTAACATATATTTCTAAAGCAGTTTCTTGAGTGAGACTGCGACGCTTTGGTCTCACGCAATGGAGACTCATGAATCCCGTCAGGTCCGGAAGGAAGCAGCGGTAAGTGATTATCTTCATGTGCCGTGAGGGTGCCTGAGCGTTGCAGTCTGACTTAGGAAGCTGTTTTTTATTAGTTTTTTAAATTGGACTTATATCTAGCTAGATATTGTTATATGTCAGATGTAGTGTATTAATTAGTGAGAATGACATCGATGAGCATATTGGCCAAGATGATTAAAAAGCAATGGTCGTAAAATAATCTGAATGGGAGTTGAAGGATAGAAAGGGGCCCTTCAACTGGTCTTGAAAAAAGAAGGGTGGGAGCTACAGCCTCTTTCAACATGAAATTTAATGGGAAAGAAAATTATTGAGAAATAGTTGGCCTATCTTAAACGGCTAAGATTATCTAATAATGGCTTCCGATGACTGTGAGGAAAAATTTCTTGTTAGGTAGCGAATAAATGCCATATATAGCTCTTTATCGGAAATGGCGCCCTAGTGGGTTTTCAGAAATTGTCGGTCAACGTCATATCAGTCATACCTTGACTCAGGCGATAAAAACTAATCACGTTGCCCATGCCTATCTTTTTTCCGGTCCACGTGGTACGGGAAAAACTAGCACGGCTAAGATTTTGGCTAAGGCGTTAAATTGCGAGCACGCTCCGACCCCAGAACCTTGTAACGTCTGTGAAAATTGCCGTAAAATTAATGAAAATGCCTTTATGGATGTTTATGAAATAGACGCAGCTTCCAATCGCGGTATTGACGAGATTCGCGCTTTGCGAGAAACAGTTAAATTTGCACCAGTAGAGGGGAAATATAAAGTCTATATCATCGATGAAGTGCATATGTTGACGACGGAAGCTTTTAATGCTCTTCTAAAGACTTTGGAAGAGCCACCTGCTCATGTTTTATTTATTTTAGCAACGACAGAAATATATAAGGTCCCAGCTACAATACAATCGCGTTGTCAACGCTATGATTTTAAACGCATTACCACCGAAGATATTGAAAAACAACTGCAAAAAATTACTGCTACTATGCACGTTGAAGCAGAAGAGGAAGCTTTACGCATCATCGCTTTCCGTGCTGATGGCGGTATGCGCGATGCCCTCAGTTTGTTAGACCAATGTTTGGCTTTAGCTGGAGACAATTTAAGCAAAGAACAAGTCTACGATATCTTAGGTATTATTGATGAAGAAGTTTTGGAGAAAGTGCTTTTGGCACTGCAAGAAAAGAATTTAGGAGAAATTTTACAGTTATTATCCGATTTGAACGATGAAGGAAAAGATATTATTCAATTTTTGACAGAATTTATCGAGTATTTGCGTGAATTAGTGGTCTATAAGGCTAGTAAAATAACGCCCAAACTTTTAGTTTCAGCAACCAAATTAAAACAGCTGACCGATACTTTTTCTGAGCCGGTTTTGGTAAACCTGATTGATAAATTGTATCAAACCCTGCAAGAGGCGAGGAAGGTTAGTCAACCGCGTACCATTGTAGAAATAACTTTTATGACCTTATGTCAAACCCAAGTTCAAGTTTATGATGGTGGCGGGGAGAAAAGAGTGATGACTCCAGATATTGCATCAACCACTGTTTCACTTGTGAAATCAAAGACAGTAGGGGAAGCGAAAAATATTGTAGCGAAAACGGCGACTTCATCTGTTCAAAAGGCAAATTTGGATGAACAAAATGGTTTACAAATATGGCAGTCAGTTTTAAATTATTTGGCAAAAGAGCACCGGCGCTCTGTTCTAGCTTGCGTAGATAAAGCTACTCCAGAACTGCATGGCGATGAGTTGACCTTGAAATTTAAAATAGAGTTTTTAAAAGGGCGTACTGAACGCGACGATTATAAAAAACTACTAGAAGGAATTTTAGAGGAGTTGAGCGGTCATAAAATAAAACTCATTTGTGCTATGCAAAACCAAGAAGTAGAACAAAAAGCAGCAAAGAAAACAGAAACGCCGTCCATTTTATCTGAATTGAGTGCGGAAGAAAAGGCTAATTTGGAAAAGGTAAAGGATTGTTTTGGTGCGGGTACAATTAATCGAATAGATTAGGTAATTTAGACGGAAATATTTTGGTGTATTTCTTGATGATTGACCAGTTAGTATCCGTAAATTCAGTATAGACCAAAAATAAAAAATATGTTAATATCATAGAAAAGCACCGTCAGATTATTTTGCTTTTTTATAGGTTGTTAGTTATGTTTAATTAGACATTGATAAGAGAAAAAAAGGCGGTGTGAAATGCGAAAATGGTTAATTATATAGGGAATGCCTACTCAATAGAAGGCCATTTTCACAAGGCGGGGCGTTTTTATTAATAGTGGTATTATCACTGCTTAGCAAGTTCCGTATTTTGTAGTAGTAAAAATAAAGAAAGCTTACCAGTAATGTTGGTAGCTCAAGAAAGGAGTAGCTGTAGAGGGGGTGTTTGCCCATAAACAGCGAAATTGATATGTTTCCAGGAATGAATGGTGGTAATATGGCCGGCATGATGAAAAAAGTACAGAAAATGCAGCAAGAAATGGCCAAAATGCAACAAGAATTGAAAGAATCCACAGTTGAAGTTGCCAGCGGTGGTGGAATGGTAAAAGTAGTGGTAAATGGCGATAAGAAAATTGTCTCACTCAATATTTCGCCAGAAGTAGTTCAGCCTGATGATATTGAAATGTTGCAGGATTTAATTTCGGCAGCAGTTAATGAAGCGATGACAAAAGTTGATGAAAAAATTGCTTCTGAAATGGGAAAATTTACTGGCGGATTGAATTTACCTCCAGGATTGTTTTAATGCAATATATTAAGCCTTTGGCCAAATTGATAGAGCAGTTGCGTGTTTTACCAGGTATTGGTCCCAAAACGGCAACCCGTCTTGCCTATCATATTTTGGACATGGATATGGATAAGGTGCAGGCATTGGTACATGCCATCGTCGATGCTAAAGAGCAAATAGGTTTTTGTAATACTTGTTTTAATTTAAGTGATACTAATCCGTGTAGTATTTGCTCCTCGGCGCATAGACAAGCGGATGTTATTTGTGTAGTAGAACAACCGCGCGATGTGGCTGCTTTAGAGAGAATGCACGAATACAATGGTGTTTACCATGTTTTACATGGTGTCTTATCGCCCTTAGCTGGCGTGGGACCAGACGATATCAAGATTCGCGAGTTGTTGTTGCGAATACAGCAGAATCCCATTAAAGAAATCATCATGGCTACTAATTCTACAATAGAGGGAGAGGCAACAGCTATGTATATAGCGAACCTCCTGAAGCCAGTTGGCATTAAAGTTACTAGAATCGCCCACGGTTTACCAATGGGAGGCGACTTAGAATACGCCGATGAGATAACCTTGGCGAAAGCTTTAGCCAATCGTCAACAAATTTGAGATAGTTGCAGATTGAGAGGTTACAAAAGTGGGTATCAGTTCAGTTTTATTGGTCGGGGCTTTTGCCGTAGGATTGGTTATTTTATACATTATCTTTCGGATTGTGTCCTTGCCAGTGAGAACTTTATGGAAATTTATTGTAAACAGCATTATCGGTGCTGTTGGTTTATGGCTTTTGAATGTGGTTTTTGGACTACATATTCCTATTAATATTTTTACGGCATTGATAGTTGGTACTTTTGGCGTGCCAGGAATGTTGGTAGTAGTCATTTGTCATCTTTTGTAAATCAAAAGCTGCAGGAAATATTTTCTGCAGCTTTTTTTGTGGTAATTAATAAATCAGCTTAATCATAAGTGGGAAAGGTAGTGTCCATTAGGAGATAAAAGGTTAAGACCTATTCATTATGAAAGGTTATTTTCGCTTGTATTATAGAGACTCACGAATTTATTCGTGGTAGTATGCCAAAAGGGAAAGAACAGCGCATATGTGGAACGTGTAAAATGGCTGAAACGTCTTAAAAAAGGATTTTTTCGGAAAAACTCGCGAATTTCACAACTTAAATCGTTGGAAATTCATACTCCACTATAACATTTATATTGAGGTACGATTGTGAACTGTAAGAGAAAGAGATATAAGAGAAGTTATAAACGGGTTATCATTTTAGCTATTATCCTTGTTGCTATGACGGTGACTGCCTTTGCCTATCACTTTTTAAAACAAAGGGAAGTTGCTCCACTGCCGTCAGCACCAGAGGAAGGGAAATTAGCTATTATGCTGATGGGGGTAGATACGCGTAAGGATGATGTAGGACGTAGTGATACTCTCATGGTCTTAACGGTTGATAAAAAGACTGGGGCGGTTTCCATATATTCTATTCCGCGTGATACCAGAGTACAGATTCCAGGCTATGGATACAATAAAATAAATGCTGCCTATGCTTTTGGTGGTGAACCATTGACACAGAAAACGGTGGAAAAATTACTTGGTATCCATATGAAATATTATATCGTTGTCAATATGCAGGCTTTTGAAAATATTATTAACGATATCGGCGGTGTCGACATAGATGTGCAAAAACGCATGTATTATAATGACCCTTATGATGATGATGGTGGATTGCACATTGATTTTTATCCGGGAATGCAACATATGGATGGAAAAAAGGCGATTGAATATGTTCGATTCCGCGATGCGGAAGGTGATATTGGGCGTATTCGTCGTCAGCAATATTTTATCAATGCTGTGTTGAAGAAGGTGTTGACACCGGAAATATTGCCTAAATTACCTAAACTAGTAGAAGAAGCTAGTAAAACGGTAAAAACAGATATTCCTTTCCAGACGATGATGGAATTAGCAAAACTTTTACCAGATATGCGTAATAAGACTATTTCTTCTGAAATGTTCCCTGGTACGCCAGCTTATATAAGTGATATCAGTTATTGGTTGCCAAATATCCTGAAGGCTCGGCAGGAAATTTATGCTAAATTGGGTATTGAAATGACTCCAGCTATGACGGCAAGTACCAATGATTTGATGGCTGAATATAAGGCTTCCTTGCCGAAAGAATTGAAAATTGTCGACGGTACTTATGATTATAGTTCCGCTAATAATAAGCAAACTGGTTCTACTGCGGAAAAGAATAATAATGACAGCAATAGTAAACAGAATGACGCTCAAAAGACAAATTCGTCTGACCAAGGTAAGGAGCAAAAACAGGTTCAAACTGCGGAAAGTGTGCAAGAAAAATTGCGGGCACCAGATGTAACGGTTATGGTCATAAATTGCAGTGGCATTGATGGGGCTGGAGCAAGAGTTGCCGATATTTTGCGCAAGCGCGGTTTTAAAATTTCCACGGTAGAAACTGGCAATACCTCAGATAAAAAGCATACTGATATCATTACCAATCAGGGAGCGACGGATTTATTTTATGGTCTGCCATTCCCGTGTACAATTATGACTGGACCTAATTTGAATAAGGGACAGGCTATTGTGCGTATTGGCTTGGATTATAAAAAGTGAGATGTTTAAAATAGCGGAAAGAAATTTCCGCTATTTGTTTATCGAATAAAGGAAGGTTGAAAGTAGAGAAAAACTATGAGTTTATTACAAGTTAAAAATTTGGGGAAGGCCTTTGGTACTCATGAGTTGTTCCACGATGTCAGCTTTGATATTGCCAAGGGCAGCCGCATTGGCATTATTGGAGCTAATGGAGCCGGAAAAACTACTTTAATGCGATGTATTATGGGCAAAGAAGAATACGATGCTGGCAATGTAAAAATTGATAGTACTGACAAAATAGGTTATGTGGAACAGGAAGCCAAATTTACAGCAGATACACTTTACGGTGAATTGTTGACTGCTTTTTCCGATATAATGGAATTAGCAGAGCAAAAAAAATGCCTAGAAAAACAAATTGAAAGCAGTTCTGATGCTCAAACTGATGAACTTCTCCGGCAATATGGAAAAGTTACAGAAGAATTTGAGCGCTTGGGCGGTTATGATTATGAGAGTCGCTTAAAAAAGGTCAGTTATGGTTTAGGGTTTACTGAGAGCGATTTTTCTAAATCACCATATTCTTTTTCTGGTGGGCAGATGACGAGAATTCGCCTAGCAAAAGCGCTTTTAAGAGAACCAGATTTTCTTTTTTTAGATGAACCGACAAACCATTTAGATATCAAGATGATAGAATGGCTAGAAGAATTTTTCCGTTCTTACCGAGGTGGTATTCTGCTTATTTCTCACGACCGATTTTTTCTCGATAGGGTGACAACCTCTATTATTGAGTTGGTTAATAAAACGGTCGACATTTATGATGGAAATTATAGCAAGGCCATGCGCGTGCGCCAGGAACGAAGGGCTTCTTTGGAATCGGCTTTTATTAAACAACAAGAATATATTCGTAAGACGGAAGAATACATCAGAAAGTATAAAGCTGGTGTTAAATCGAAACAGGCGCGTGGGAGAGAAAAACAGTTAAACCGGCTAGAACGTATTGTTTTGCCACCTGATGCGAGTGGTTTTAATTACTTTCTTTTTCATCCGCCCATGGAATGTGCTAAACGAGTCTTAGAAGTGGAACATATGGATTTTTCTTTTCCACATGAAACGGTGTTAAAAGATGTATCCATGCTCTTAAGAAAGGGTGATGGAGCTGGTGTGATTGGTTTTAATGGCGCTGGCAAAACGACGCTATTGCGTCTTTTGATAGGCGAATTAAAGCCAGCTCGGGGCATCATCAAGTTGGGTAATAGAGTTAAACTGGGATATTTTTCGCAAAACCATGACGAATTGCGCGGAAATCAGAGTATTCTTGAGGAAATTACGTACAGGTACGGTATTTCTGATGAACAGGCGCGTAATTATTTAGGTGCTTTTCTATTTAAAGGGGAGGAAGTGGAAAAACCGCTTGACAAACTTTCCGGTGGAGAAAAGACGCGCTTAGCACTATTAAAATTAATGCTCGAAGGTGCTAATTTTATTATTCTTGATTGTCGAGTAGATGGGTCGCATTTTACGGCGTATCATCTGCATAATCAGTCAGCGCATTTAGAAATGAGTGCGTAGCGATAGGGTTGGTAAACCCTATCCCATACTGTTTTAAGTGCTGGAAACCCCTAAAGGTCGCTAAACGAAAATATTGGGCTGAAAAAAGCCGAGATATGAGTGTTGTGAAAACAGAAAAAATTAGCGATATGGCAAATGGTTAAATCCTAAATGCTTTTAAATGGGCAATCAGCAACGAAACTCCCAATAGGAGAACGTTCAACGACTATCCCCCTTGAGGGGAGTACCCGACAAGTGATTGGTCGGGGATATGGACAGACCTGAGCAGATAAAACTGCAGGATAAGATATAGTCTGTGCTTTAGCGAAAGTTAAAGAAGTTTTTGGAGAACTGTATCGAGAGTAGCGCCTCGGTATGAACGATACATTGCTATAATATTGTCAAATTTACGGCCACATTTTACTATGTCTGTATGGTCTAATAAAAATAGTTTGCGCCGTAAAATGACGATGAAGACAAAGCAAGTTCAGGAACCGACGAACCATTTGGATATTCCCGCTCGTGAAGCGGTAGAGCAAGCCTTAATGTCTTTCCCTGGTACTTTTTTGGTGGTCTCACATGATAGATATTTTTTGGATAAAGTGACTAATTTTACTTATGAATTAGCAAATCATCATTTGACTGCTTATGAGGGAAATTATAGTTACTACCGGGGCCGAAAATTGGCGGAGATAGCAGAAAATGAAAAAACAGCGCGAGAAGAACAGGAAAAAATAGCAAAAAATAGTGTTAAAGTTGCGAAAAAAATGACTGTATCTCCTTCGCAGCATGGTAAACAGCGTGAAAAAATGGCCAATGAATATGGCAAGGCCCGAGAAGAAAAAATATTGCGCTGTGAAGCTGAAATTGCCATGTTAGAAGCAGAATTAAAGGGATTAGAATTTACCATGAACGATTTGGCGACACAGGCTGACCCTCAAAAAAGTCAGGAAGTGGCCAGTCTTTATGCCGCGAAGGAATTGGAAATTGAAAATAAATATAAAGAATGGGCAACAATGCTGTCTAAATAGTAATATGGAAAAAACTATTTTTATAGAAGCCCTTTGTATCCTGTGAGGGGTGCAAACTCAGTGTTAATTGCTTTTAATCCCTAAAGCCTTAACCCGAAACAGCAATTCGAAAGAATAAACTGGGATTTTCTCCGCGGGGCGAAAGCAGAAAAAATATAAGGATAGCATAAGGTGAAAAAAAGCATATTTTGTTACAAGTAGAAGTTGGATGTAATTAAGATATGTCCTAAGTGCTGATAAATGGGTGTTTAGCAGGGAAATCTCTAACCCGCTTGCTATAAACGGTAGGAGAAACCTTCAACGACTATCTCCTTGAGGGAGAGTAAAACCGCAAGTGAAGGGCGGAAGAAAAATACTGCCCCTGATTTTCAGGGTGAAGATATAGTCTGCACTCATGCGAAAGTGTGAGCAGTCCTAATATGGACGGCATCGTTCAGGCGAAGCGGTGCGAACAAAAATAATTTCTCTATCGGCAACTGCTTGGAAGCTAGTTGGGCGTGAGAAATTATGTGGAAAATTTAACAGAATAGCAAAATGGAAAAAATAGACGGTGTAGTAGAACGAATTGTATTTTCTAGTCAACAGGGAGACTTTTCTGTTTTTCGTGTGCAAAAATTACCGGAAGGTCAATCCGTTACTATGACGATACATACTCCCCCACCACTCATCGGTCAAGAATTTACGGCGCACGGAGAGTGGATAGAACATCCTCGCTTTGGTCCACAATTTAAAGTGACTACTATGACTACTAGAAAACCAAACAGTACGCAGGCCATTGAAAAATTTTTATCGAGTGGGCGGATTAAGGGAATTGGCCCAGTGGTGGCCAGAAAAATAGTTGATATGTTTGGCGAGGACACCTTACGCGTAATTGAACTTGAGCCAGAAAAATTGTTGCAAATTTCTGGTATTGGTAAAAAGACCTTACAAAAAATTGTTTCTTCTTATGAGGAAGAAGGTGAGTTGCGAGAAATTATACTTTGGCTGGAAGAACACGGCATTTCTGGTGCGTATGCTGGGCGTATCTTTGCCAGTTATGGTTCTAGAGCCATGGAAATTATGGAGCAAAATCCATATCAGTTAGCAGCAGATATTTCAGGCATTGGTTTTACTTTGGCTGACCAACTGGCGCAATCTTTGGGCATAGAAAAAAATGATAGGCAACGCCTCATTTTTGGCCTTGATTTTTATCTACAACAGATAGTTTTAAAGGGACATTGTTGTTTGCCGGAAATGGAACTTATAAACCGCGTTGCCAGGATGCTCGGTGTAGAAAAGGAAGAAGTTAATTTGGCTTTAAAGGATAGCTTAGAGAGAGAAAGATTTGCCTATGAATACATGGGCGGAGAAAACCTCATCTATCCTTATTATTTGTATCAAGCTGAGCGAGAAGTAGCAGAACGCCTTGAAGAAATAAGAGATAACGTTGAAAAATTGCCAGCAGATGATGCAGGGGAAATAATTGAACGCTGGGAGTTGGATTGTCATTTAAAATTATCTCTAGGTCAAAAACAGGCGATTGAAGAAATGCTAAATACGGGCATTTTGGTATTGACTGGTGGTCCAGGAACGGGAAAAACAACCGTGGTACGGGGGATGATTGCCGTATTAGAGCACTTGGGGCAAAAGGTTATTTTGGGTGCTCCCACAGGAAGAGCTGCTAAAAGATTGAGTGAGTCGACCGGCAAGAAGGCTTCCACTATGCATCGGTTATTGGAAGCGACGGGTGAAATAAATGAAGCCGATAACGGTTCGATATTTCAGCGTGATAGCGAGGAACCGTTAGAAGCAGATGCGATTATACTTGATTAAAAGGACCATTTAGGTAATGGTTCTGTGGTCAGTGTATTTAGAAATGAGTACATAGAGTAGTAAAACAATATACTGTTTTAATTGCTGGAAACCCCTAAAGGTCATTGGGCGACGGCGGAAGACTGAAATAGGTCTTGTGTTAGCGCGGTGAAAACGAAAAAAACTAGTGACATGGCAGATGGTTAAAACCTAAATGTTTCTAAATGGGCAATCAGCAACGAAATCTCGAAGAGAGAAACGTTCAACGACTATCCTCTGGGGAGGAGTACCTGACAAGTGATTGGTCGGGGATAAGGACAGGCCTGAGCGGGTGAAGCCGCAGGATAAGATATAGTCTGTGCTTTGGTAAAAACCAAAGAAGTTTCTAAGAAAACTGCATGGAGGGTAGCGCCTTTGTGTGAACAGTGTCTCGCACAACTGAAGTGAGAGAATGACAGTTGGCTGAGGTTCAGGAAGTTTCAATGATAGATATTGTCTTAATGCAACATTTTCTCAACGCTGTACCATCTAATTGCCGGTTGGTTTTAGTCGGAGATTCTGACCAATTGCCAGCAGTTGGAGCTGGTTCAGTTTTAAAAGATATTTTGCGCTCTCAGACGGTTCCTTACGTTAAGTTAGAAGTTATTTTCAGACAGCTGGAAGAGAGCTTGATAGTAAAGAATGCGCATGCCATTAACGCTGGTAGAAAACCTAATAATCTAAAGGGCAGAGATTTTGTTTTTTTGCCAATTAATGATGAAGAAGAAGTAGCCAATAAAATAATTGAATTGGCACAATTAGAAATTAAAGAAAATTGTTCTATGTTGGATGTTCAGGTTTTAGCGCCGATGCATCGGCAGGTATGTGGTGTGAGTAATTTAAATAAATTATTGCAGGAAAACTTCAATCCAGCAAGCGCAGATAAAGCAGAATATGTTACGACCTTACAAACGCTTCGCGCTGGAGACAAGGTGATGCAAATCAAAAATAATTATGAAAAAAATGTCTTTAATGGTGATATCGGTTTTATCAGCTATATCGATGTTGATAGAATAATAGTGGAGTTTTCTGGTCGTGATGTGACTTATTTGCCCAAAGAATACGGAGAATTGACTTTAGCATATGCGATGAGTGTGCATAAAAGTCAAGGTAGTGAATATAAAGTCGTGATATTGCCATTGGTCAGGAGTCATTTCATTATGTTACAGCGCAATTTATTATACACAGCGATTACTAGAGCCAAGGAAAAAGTCATTCTCATCGGCGATGAAAAGGCTCTGTATACGGCTATTTCTAATAATCGCATGCAAAAGAGATACACTCTTTTGGCAGAAAGATTGACACATCAGCTTTAGTGAAGAAAGTTTGGTGAGATATGGGATTTAATGTTTGGCAACAGCTTTTAAATTTTTTTTACCCACCAACTTGCCCTTGTTGTAACAAGTTAGTAGAAGAGATTGGGGAGTGGTGTTTTCCCTGTTTACAAAGAGAACAAAAAGTACGTCGTTTGCCATTGACAGTTCAGCAAAATAAATATTTGACTGATATATGGGCTTTGGGAACATATAGTGATACTTTACAAAAACTTTTAAAACGATTAAAATATCAACAGGATATGACTGTTTTGCCATCGCTTCATTTTTTTATCAAACATACGGCCAATAAGGTGCCATTTATGGATTCCTTACTTGGCGAAAAGGCCGTATATATTCCTTTGCACCACAAGAAATTGCAGTTGAGAGGATTTAATCAGACAGAATTACTTTTTATTGCTTTGCTGAAACAGTGGCAGATGCAAAAAAGTATCCTTTTAGAGCGTGTGAAAGAAACTGTACCACAATATCGACTGAACAGAAGAGAACGTGCTAGTAATTTGCGAGGCGCCTTTTCTTATGTAGGTCAAGAGAGGATGCCGAAAGAAAGTGGGCTACTCTTGCTGGATGATGTTTTTACAACTGGCATTACCATGCAAACTGCAGCGCTGGTTCTTAGAAGGGCGGGGCATCGACAGATTTATGGTTTGGCATTGGTCAGTAATGCGTAGTATCGTGTAGGTTTGCTGTTTTGGTTGTTTGAGGATAGTGTTTCATCTGGCCTAATAACAAGGAAATCTGTGTACTTCTCGTTTTTAGTGGGAAGTTACCACAAGTGCCGTAAAGCCCCTGCCTTTAGGCATGGGGATATAAGGCATATCCACCGAATTTGCGTAAGAAATTGAAGGTGGATTATAGTATATAGTTGCAAGTTATATATCTGTATGTTATTGTATAGACATGAGCAAGATAATATACAAATCTAATCATAAAAATGGGCAGGGCATTGTCCATTGTGGAGAGAACTCGTAAGACCTGCTATTTCAGTAGGCAAGGTTCGCTAATATCCCAGAATTCCCCAGCTTTAGCCGTGGGGAGTATGTCAAAAATCCTTGATTATATAGATAATGCAAAAGGGTGTCAGTTGGCATTTACCAAATAATACAAAGAAAAGGAAGATGAGCGATATGGGAGAATTAAAAAATTGTCCGGAATGTGGT
>JAHHSQ010000020.1 GCA_020025135.1 Pectinatus sp. | reverse complement strand
GTAAGAGAGGTAATACAAATAGTTTTAAATATCTCCACGATAGGTGGGGGCATTTTTAGGAGCTTTTCCCTTAAAGACATCGTGGTAATATTTATAGGTCATAGGAATTAAATTATTTTCGACGGACTTGGTATCCTGGACGCGACCGATAAAAATGCTGTGTGTTTCAGCATCAATACAAGAGACGAGTTCAGCAGAAAACGCGCCACAAATATTTTCCGAAATAATTGGCAATCCTGACCAATACTCCCAAGTAAATAAATTACCAGCAAATTTATCGCTGTTTTTACCAGAAGTAAATCCCAATTTTGCTATGACATTTCGGTTGATATTTTGCGAGAGAATAGAAATTGCAAAATGTTTATTTTTGAGGATTGCACCATGGGTAAAATTTCCTTTGCTAAGGCTAAAAGCGACCAGTGGTTGCTGACTGGTGACTTGAATGGCAGTGTTGATTATACAACCGGTGGGACGGTCGCCGTCTAAAGTTGTTAAGGCATAGAGTCCATAAGTCAAATTCCATAGAACATCACAATTGCTCATAGTTTATTATTGCTAGAAATAGCTTCTCCTTTTTTAATATAATGGTTTACCTCTATATTTTATCAATAATATGCGCTGTTAAAAAGATAATTATTTCGTTTTTAGAGTGTGTTTTTTGTGAATAACGAAAAAAATGGCCCAAGAGAGGAATATCAGCTAAAAAAGGTATTTTAGACCATGATTCAGCATCCTCACTGTTAATTAATCCGCCGATAACCATTGTTTCTCCGTTTTTTAAGGATACTGTAGTGTGAGCAGCGCGTTTATTGAAGCGATAAGCTTTCAAATCGGAAACGTAATACGGCGAAATCACTTCAGTAGAAACACAAGCTGTAAGAGAGTTGTCATCATTGATGCGGGGGGTATATTTTAAAATAATGCCAGTATCATGATATTCGTACGAATTAGTGGTGGTGTTATTATTGATACTGGTGGTTGGGATGGGGACACTACCACCGATATTGATAATTGCCTCCTTTTGATTGGAAGCGATTATATTAGGACGTGCTAAAACTTTGGCCTTTCCCTCGGTTAGTAGGAGGTTTAAAGTGGTTAGAAAATTAAATGGCATTTTTCCGTCCTGAGAAAAAATGATATTATCAGGGCGAGGCGGATTATTTGAAGACCACTGCCATGTTGCTCCCAATTTTTTAGAGGCATTATTTTCTAGGGCAACTATTTTAGCCTCGAGAGACACTTGTTTAACGGGCATATCCATATTTTTAAATAAGGTGCGTATTTTTTGTGCTTCCGACTCTGTACCGTAGAGGATTAGCGTATTGTGACTTTTATCTATGGAGAGACGAGATGGAGTGTTAGAAGTATTGTTTTCATCGTACAGAATAGTTTTAGCTGTCTGAAAGGCGATTTCTACATCGGTATAGTGGAGGGGAAAAACAAAAAAACTCGCTCTATCAACAGAATACTTGTTACCGTCCACTAATAATATACCATTTTTTTGCCAAAATGATAAATTTTTTAATTTACTTAAAGAGTCGAAAATTTCAGATATCGATACATTTGATAAATGTAGAGAAAGAGAACCAGATATATCGGGGGAGATAATCATATTTATGCCCTCATTTTTCGCTAATAGGCTTAAAAATGAGCGAATATCAGTATTGTGAGCTTGTACATCAATAGCTTCTAATGGCATGGCCTGACAAAGATAAAAAATAAAAATAAATAAAGTGCAAAATTTTTTTAATGGCATTGGCAATATAGTCCTTTCTTGAAGGATTTAATATGTAGTAACGAATTGACAGGTTAAATTTTTCCCATGTTTATTTTGCAAAATAACTTGGTTCGACGAAATGGATAAGCAGCGATATTGTAAGACTTTATCACCTACTTGGACGATGAATTCTCTCTTTTCTTTCGGTAAATATAAAAGGGCGGTATATTTGCCAGATTTACCAACTATTGCCAGTAGTTTTAATGGTGGCGAAGAATCATTGGTTGATAACGTTGTGGCGAATTTGGTAGCTTCAGTTTCGATTTTTGGTTCAGTAACTGATAGGATATTTTGTGCTGGAAAGATGTCATACATGGGAACTGTTTGGGAAAGAGGATAAATTATTTTGCCAGTGATGCCTCTACTAGGTGTTACGGATGGTGATGGTATATTGGCTTCTTCAGTAGTTGTAATTACTAGGTAGCAGGATAATATTAAGGTACTGAGTAAGCACAAGTATTTATTACGCTTAAAAAAGACAGAAAATTGAGAAAACTTATTTAAAAAATTTTTAATAAACATGATATTGACCTTTTCACATAATAGTAATAAAAAGACTAATATTGTTTGTAGTATATAGAAAAAAATACCATATGTCAAATTATTTAGAAAATTAAGAAAAATATCAGTAATACACTTTAGATATTTTATCAGTAGTTCACATAAAGAAGAATATATGCTATAATGACAATAGATAGAGTGGAACGAGATGATGTCGTTGTTTTTCTATCGACTGTAGTTGTGTAATTGTTTGTTACCGCAAGTGCCGTAAAGCCCCCGCCTTTAGGCATGGGGATATAAGGTATATCCACTGAATTTGCGTAAGCAATTGGAGGTGGATTATAGTATATAGTTGTAAGTTATATATCTGCACATTATTATATAGGCATGAGCAAGATAACATACAAATCTAATCATAAAAATGGGCAGGGCATTGTCCATTGTGGAGAGAACTCGTAAGACCTGCTATTTCAGTAGGCAAGGTTTGCTAATATCCCAGAATCCCTCGGCTTTAGCCGTGGGGAGTATGTCAAAGGGCTGAGAAACGGCGCAATGCTTGTTTCGCAAATTGGAGAAAGGTGTTGAAGAGATATGGCAAAGTTCACTATCAGAGGAAAGAATATAGAGATAACACCAGCATTACGTGACTATGTAGAAAAAAAAGTGGGCAAAATTACCAAATATTTCGAAGGTGTAGATGAAATTACAGTTTTGTTGACAGTAATTAAGGGGAAACATATTGTAGAAGTTACTGTGCCTGTACAAAATGTCATCATTCGCGGTGAGGAATCCACAGCGGATATGTATACATCCATTGATTTGGTTACAGATAAATTGGAACGCCAAGTTCGTAAGTACAAGAATAAATTGAAACAGCGTCTGCATAAGGGTGGATTAAGAGAAGAAGCGATTGAAGGTATCCCAGCTTCGGAAGCAGAACCATTAGGTGAGTATCCAGTTATTAAAGCCAAGCGCTTTGTATTGAAACCTATGGGGGTTCAAGAAGCTATCATGCAGATGAACTTGCTCAACCACGAATTCTTTGTTTTCCGCGACGATAGAACCGAAGATGTTTGTGTTGTTTATCGGCGTTGGGATGGTAATTACGGCCTCATTGAACCACAACAATAATTTTAAGAGGTTTGCTTCGGGGTGTTTCTCCTTCGGGAGAAGCACCCTTTTTGTTTAAACAATTAATCTTGAGTAATTTAGTCGCTTTTGGTACAATAAGCCTCTGAACAGTTATGAAATTATTTTACAATATAGGTTGATGATAAGTAAGGTGAATGATTCTGTGTATTTAGATAAAGTATTACCCGCAGAAAATGGTAGGCGACTGTTAATTAATGGTACTCAGGTAGGTGCTGGTTCTTTTACGCTTATTGCTGGACCATGTGCAGTAGAAAGTGCCATCCAATTAGAAGCAGTGGCTAAGTTACTTCATTCTTTAGGGGCACATTTTTTGCGAGGGGGGGCCTATAAACCTCGCACGTCTCCACACTCTTTTCAAGGGTTAGCATTAGAAGGGTTAAAATTGCTCCGGCAAATGGGAGATAAATATAGCTTAAATGTCGTGACAGAAGTAATTGATGTAGAAAGTTTACCACAGGTAGCCGAATATGCTGATGTATTACAGGTAGGGGCTCGTAATATGCAGAATTTTTCTCTCTTGCGAGCTTTGGGGCAATGTAGGAAGCCAGTGCTTTTAAAACGGGGTTTTGCTGCCACAATCGATGAGTGGCTGGGGGCTGCTGATTATATAGCAACTGGCGGCAATGACAAGATAATTCTCTGTGAGCGAGGTATTCGCACTTTTTCTCAAGCTACGCGCAATACATTGGACTTGGCTAGTGCCGTTGTCGCTAGAAATATGACGAGTTTTCCAGTGATTGCTGACCCTAGCCATGGAACTGGACATTGGGAATTAATTAATCCTATGGTAAAAGCTAGTTTGGCTGCTGGGTTAGATGGAGTGATGGTGGAAATTCATCCACAACCAGAAAAAGCTCTTAGTGATGGTAGACAATCTTTAACCTTACCTCATTACAGTACGTTACAGTATGAAATATCAGAATTGGCGCCAGCTTTCGGCAAACAAATAAACTGATAAAAGGAGAAGAGGTCATGAAATGGCAACAGATAACTATCACCACAGCGCGACCGGCGCTGCCGATTATTGCCAATCGTTTAAGTGATTTAGGAATAGATGGCATTGAAATTCAAGACTCACTCGCTGTCAACAGACATATTAAAAATGCCGATTGGGGTTATGTAGATATTCCTTTAAAAAAGGCAACAGAAGAAGTGAAAATAATCTTTTGGTTAGAGGAAACATCAGATAGTATACCAATATGTACAGATATAGAAACTTTAATGCAGAAATTAGCTACAAAAATAGCAGTGGGAATAGCTGAAATCGACGTGGAGTTGGTAGATGAATCAGAATGGAAAAATCAATGGAAAAAATATTTTCACACCACACATATTGGTAAAAATTTAGTGATAAAACCTTCTTGGGAGGATTATGTGGTGGCCCCAGAAGAAATCGTATTAGAGTTAGACCCAGGTTGTGCCTTTGGCACTGGAACGCACGCTACAACTAGTATGTGCTTGACCTTTTTAGAAAAATATTTACAATCGGGAATGCGCGTTTTTGATGTGGGGACTGGTTCGGGAATTTTGGCGATTGCTGCTGCTAAATTAGGGGCTAAAGAGGTCTTAGCCGCTGATTATGATGCCAATGTTTTGCCCATTATTAGGGATAATGTTGTAAATAATATGGTTGAAGAGCAGATAAAAATTTTTCAAAGCGATATTTTAAAAAGTTTTTGTGGCAAAGCAGATTTTATTGTTGCTAATATAGTGGCTGATATTATCATGCGATTATTGCCTGAGGCCAAGAAACATCTGCATAAGCAGGGGATGTTGCTGGTAAGTGGTATTATAGGTGAGCGTTTGTCAGAGGTGGAAACAGGCATTCATGAACAGGGATTTTATATCTACGATTTCCAGCGACAAGACGGTTGGGTTGCCATGGTATTAAAATTTAAGGAATAAGATTATGCGAAGAATAATTTTTGCGGGCCGTTTAGAACCAGTGATGATTTTAACGGAAAATACGGCGCAACATCTTCTGTACTCGTTGCGTGTTCGCAAGGGAGAACAGTTTTTACTTTCTGATGTATCAGGACACACAGCTCTAGTAGAAGTCACGGCTTGTACAACAGATAGCGTACAGGTTTCTCTTTTGGAAGAGCGGCTACAAGATGCTAATGAATCTCCATTGGACATCACATTGGTACAAGCTTTGCCAAAGGGTGATAAGATGGAATTAATTGTACAAAAGGCGACTGAGCTAGGTGTAAGTAAAATAATTCCAGTCGTAACCAAGCATACGGTTGTAAAATACGATGCCCGTAAGGCGCTAAAGAAGGTGGAAAAGTGGCAGATTATTGCCAAAGAAGCAGCCCAGCAGTGCGGGAGGAGTACCGTGCCAGAAATTGCGAGCATGCAAACTTTAGCCAAATGGTTGGAAGGTAGCAGTTCTCTAGAAGGTGTTTTTGCCTGTTACGAAGGAGAGAAAGAAAAATCTCTTTACTCATATATTAATACTGTAACTAGAAAAGAGTACGCTTTTTTGGTTGGACCAGAAGGCGGTTTTGCTCCAGAAGAGATGCAACGTTTACGTGAGCGAGGCGGAGATACAGTATCTTTAGGCCGGCGTATTTTGCGTACGGAAACAGTGGCTTTAGCTGTTTTAAGTATTTTACAGTACCAAAGTGGTGATTTGGGGCATTAGGAGAATGGAAAAGCAACTTTCTGTGATAGATGATGCTTATAGGTAGTTCATTAGGAAAGGTAGGTAAAGAGTATTTGAAAGTGGCATTTATCACCTTAGGGTGTAAAGTTAATCAGTTTGAGACAGAAACCATGATGGGGCTGTTTCGGCAAAAGAATTATCAAATTGTAGATTTTCATGAAAAAGCAGATTTTTACGTAATCAATACATGCTCTGTGACGCATTTGGGAGAAGCGAAATCACGCAAATTAATTCGTCAGGCCATTAAGAGAAATCCAAAAGCCATTGTGGCAGCTACGGGTTGCTATGCGCAGGTGAATGCCGCTGAAATTGAAAAGATAGAAGGAGTCAGTCTTATTTTAGGGCATAATGAGCAAAAAAAGATTGTAGAATTGATGGAACAAGCGGCCAAGGATAATGACATTATCGTAGATATACCAAATATCATGGAAGAACAGGAATTTGAAGATATTCCACTTTTTGGTCAACAGGCGCGTACGAGGGCGTATTTGAAAATTCAAGATGGTTGTAATAATTTTTGCTCCTATTGTATCATCCCTTATGCGCGCGGGCCTTTGCGTTCGCGTAGTATAGCGAGCATTAAAAGGGAAGTAGGGAAATTATTGCAAGATGGTTTTCAGGAAATAGTCCTAACGGGGATTCATCTAGGTGCTTATGGAAAAGAATTAGCTGAACCAGTGGACTTGACGGAGGCAGTAGAAACTGTTTTGAGTTTTCCAGAGCTTCATCGCGTACGTTTAGGGTCTTTAGAATCTATTGAATGTTCGCCAACACTCATTCAGCTAATGCAGAAAGATACACGTTTTGCCAGACATTTGCATCTTCCCCTGCAAGCTGGTGATGATGAGATTTTACAAAAGATGAATCGCGCATACAAAGGGGAGGATTATGTGCGGTTGACAAAGGGAATTATTGCTGCTGTTCCTGATATCGCTATTTCTACCGATATTATTGTCGGTTTTCCAGGAGAAACCGAAGCGCAATTCCAACGTACAATAGAGATAGTAGAGGCTTTGCCACTGGCGAAAATTCATGTTTTCCCATACTCTCCTCGGCGCGGCACTCCGGCTGCCACGATGCCGGAGCAAGTAGCAGAACAGGAAAAGAAGAAGCGCGTTCATCGTTTGCAAGAGATAGCACATAAAAAAGAACGTGAATTTGCAGAACGCTTTTTAGGGCGAGAAATGGAAGTCCTCTGGGAGCAAAGACACAATGGTTTTATTACGGGGCATACTAGTAATTATTTAAAGGTTTGTATTCCAGATAATGAAGAACGTATTTCAGTTGGGAAATTATCCAAAGTTTTACTCGAAAAAGTGACAGAACAAGGAATTGAAGGGATAATTTTATCTTGCTAAATTGACAAAATGATAAATATTGTGATAAAAAATATTTATGACCATAAAGGATATATTATCCTTTATGTAGAATTGATAAATAATAAGGGAATGGAGGTGTAGAAATGGATTGTATTTTTTGTAAGATTGCAAAGCAAGAGATTCCGGCTAAAGTAGCATACGAAGATGATAGTACGATTGCCTTTTTTGATTTATCACCGCAGGCTCCGGTGCATATCTTAGTTATACCTAAAAAGCACATTATGAGTCTACAGGATACAGAAGTAGCAGATGGAAATGTTTTAGCTCATATCATGGTGGAAGTAATACCACAATTAGCTAAAAAGTTTAATTTAGCTGATTCAGGTTATCGCGTGGTAATAAATACTGGAGATGAAGGCGGACAGACTGTTAAACACCTTCATGTACATTTATTGGGCGGAAGGTCTATGCAGTGGCCACCAGGTTAAAAAGTTGTTATTGACAACGCTCATAATTTTTAGATATAATAGTCCAGTGTAGTAATTATACACTCCCATTGTGTGTAAGAGGGGAGGGAAATTATAAATGTCAGAAATCAAAGTAGGAAAAAATGAAAGCATTGACAGTGCACTGCGCCGTTTTAAGCGTACTTGTCAGAAAGCTGGTACCCTCGCTGAAGTAAGAAAACGCGAACACTATGAAAAACCTAGTGTCAGACGCAAGAAGAAGTCTGAAGCTGCTCGCAAACGCAGATACAGAGCTTAATCTTGAAAGCGGAGGAACTATTTATGTCACTGAAAGATAAATTAATGGCAGATATGAAAATTGCGATGAAATCAGGCGACAAAGACCGCCTGTTGGTCATTCGTTCTCTACGCGCTGCTGTCCGTCAGACTGAGATAGATGGTAAGAAAGAATTGGATGACGATGGTGTTATTGCAGTGGCAAGCAAAGAATTAAAAATGCGTCAAGATTCCCTGGCAGAATTTAAAAAGGGTGGGCGCGAAGATTTAGTGCAAAAAACTCAATCGGAAATCGATGTAATTATCGATTACTTGCCGAAGCAGTTGACTGAAGAAGAAATCAGAACATTGGTTTCAGAATCTATCGCTGAAGCAGGTGCTAGCACAGCTAAAGATATGGGTAAGATTATGAAGGTATTGATGCCCAAGGTCAAAGGCAAAGCCAATGGCAAGGTAGTCAATAATATTGTTCGTGAGATGTTGAAATAGATCGGTAAGGAAAGGGCTATTGCCTATAGGCAATAGCCCTTTCCTTATATCCGCACTTATTTTTGTATTTTATGTATTGGTAGGACACTGTTTTTTATATATTGTTGGCAACGCTTAGGTAGATAAATCAAATGAGGGAGATGATTCAAAAATGATTATGAACAAATTGATGAAAAAGGTTTTGTTAATTTTTAGTATTATACTCGGTTTACAAATGCCAAACATCACTTATGCTGCTTGGCATGCACCAGATTTTGCTTTTGCTAAGGTAAAAACGATGACGATAAAACCAGTGGTATTAAGTGATGGTATTGAATTGTCATCCCAAAAACTAGCGCGCCTTAATTCTAGCATTACAGGAGAACTGCACCAGCTAGACGATATTGCCATTGTGTCGAAAGAAAAGGCCGAATTGGTACTGGTACCAACATTACAATGGTGGAATAGAGAAGAAAAAACTTGCCCCGCCCATTTTGAAAATGAGGTTTCTTATGAAGATATATATGAAGCAGGACATTACGATTCTAAGGGAAAATGGATAGAAGGTCGCACGATTAAGATAAAGAAAACCTATCCTGTGTGGGTTCCTGCTAGAAAATATTTTGTTTATTCTGTTGGCATTAAGTATTCTATCTACAAAAATGAGGCTAAATTAGGTGAAAAACCGGTATTGGTGTATGAGGATACATTTGATTTTACATCCTCTCAGCGCGGTAGATATGATTTAGTGAGTATTGCCAGCTGGCGCTTTTTCGACCATTTTTCTGATTTCTGCAAGCGAGAAAGAAAAGCTTTTTTAAAAGCAGAAAAGAGAAAACTCTCGCAGAAGAATAATGTGACGCCATCTGTGCGTCAAAAAGTGGCTGAAATTATACAGGCTAACCAGTGAAATAAAAAAACTGCCCATTGAGGGCAGTTTTTTTTCCTATTTGAGAAAACCGTTTATAATGTGCTGTTCAGCTTCTTTTTCTGTCAAACCGAGGGACATTAGTTTAATAAGTTGTTCTCCAGCAATTTTGCCGATGGCGGCTTCGTGAATGAGATTGGCTTCTGAGTTGTTTGCCTTGATTTCTGGAATAGCTGCGATATGAGCATCGTCCATAATGATGGCATCGCATTCAGAATGGCCATGACAGGTGTTATTGCCATATAGTTTAGCGATAAATAGTTGTTGAGATTTATCTTTGGCTACTGCCCTAGAAATGATATGACAGTGAGAGTTTTCGCCATTTAATTGGACAGTGAAAGCACTCTCGGCGTATTGTTGGCCGTGGGTCATCAGCTTTTCTTTGACGATAAAGACACCATTTGTCACAATTTCCGCTTCGGTTATTCGTTTGGTAGAATTGATGCCACGGATTTGTGTGGTCTCCATTTCCATATAGGCATTTTTGCCAACATGGACAATGGTAGTAGGGTTCATGATGCGGTTGCCTAGGCCGTCGCCGATGCCAATATGTTTTTCGATGTATTTTACGCGTGCATTTTCACCGAGAAAAAAGGAGTGGATACCGTCGTGCTGACTGTCATGTGAGCCGCAGTTATCGATGCCACAACCGGCAACGATAGTGACATTTGCATTGGCTCCAATATGAAAATCATTATATACTAATTCGTTGTGGCCAGAGTTATTAATGATGACAGGGATAAATACCTTCTCATTTTTAGTATTAGACTTTATGTAGATGTCGATACCATCTTTTCCATCTTTTTTAGGTGTGATAGTGATGTTTTCACTACAAGCACGCGAAAGCGGACTGCCATTGAGACGGATGTTAAAAGCGCCATCTGGAGTTTGAGTGATACCTGCAATATCCTTTAACAGACTGCAATCGTGGGCAGTTAATTCTTTTTTCAATTTGAAACTCCTTTCTTATAAATATCACAGCTTCCAGCTATGGAAATCAATTGGGGAATGACGGATTCCCTATCGCCGATACTCTTTACTTGACCGTTGGCAATCAAAATGATGTTGTCGGCAATATTGAGGATGCGCTCTTGATGAGAAATGATGATGAGCGCGCGGTGTTCTTGGTGGAGTTTTTCAAATACTTGAATTAATTTTTGAAAGCTCCATAGGTCAATTCCTGCTTCTGGTTCATCAAAGACGGCTAATTGCGTATTTTGTCTAGCTAGGATAGTTGCAATTTCAATGCGTTTTATCTCGCCACCAGAAAGAGAAGTATCAACTTCTCTACCGACATAGTCAGCGGCACATAGTCCAACTTCCGAGAGATAATCGCAAGCTCCCTTAGTAGAAAGTTTTTTCCTTGCCGCTAAAGAGAGTAGTTCGCGTACACCGATACCTTTGAATCTAACCGGTTGTTGAAAGGCAAAACTGATGCCTAGATTTGCCCTTTCGGTGATATTACAGGTCGTGATATCTTGGCCGTTAAAGAGAATTTTTCCAGAAGTGGGCGTTTCTATGCCCATGATTATTTTGGCTAAAGTGGACTTGCCACCGCCATTAGGGCCAGTAATGACGATAGTTTTTTTCTGTTCAAAGCGAAGATTGATATCTTTTAAGATATATTTATCTGTACCATCTGGTTGTTTGACGACAAAAGAGATATTTTGTAGTTCTAACATAGTAAATGATAATCCTTTCTGTGAGAGATTGATTTCATTCGGTTTAACCGATAGTATTCTAGCACAAAAGCAAGTTAATTAATAGTATAATGAGATGTTATCTAGTGATTAAGAATAAAAAAATAAAAAAAATTAAAAAATAGCTTGCATTATACTTTAAAAACTAGTATAATAATCCTTGTTTCTGGCGGGATGTAGCACAGTTGGTAGCGCGCATCGTTCGGGACGATGAGGTCGCAGGTTCGATTCCTGTCATCCCGACCACTAAAAATTTGTAAGATTTTTAAAAAAAAGTCTTTACAAATGGTTCGCGGTATGATAATATTCTATATCGACGGCCGGTTAATAAACGCTGATGTAGCTCAATTGGCAGAGCAGCTGATTTGTAATCAGCAGGTTGGAGGTTCAAGTCCTCTCGTCAGCTCCAGAACATCGCGGGGTGGAGCAGTTGGTAGCTCGTCGGGCTCATAACCCGAAGGTCAGAGGTTCAAATCCTCTCCCCGCAACCAATATGCTGATGTAGCTCAGTTGGCAGAGCGTATCCTTGGTAAGGATAAGGTCACCAGTTCAATCCTGGTCATCAGCTCCATTTATGGCGGCGTAGCTCAGTTGGCTAGAGCATGCGGTTCATACCCGCAGTGTCCGCGGTTCAAATCCGTGCGCCGCCACCAAACCCGTAAATAACCCCCGTTAAGCAGGGGTTTTATCTTTTTATAGCATTTTAAATAAGAAGATGTATTTTAATTGAGTAAGGAGTGTATGAATTGCGCACTGCAATTACTTTGGCTTGTACAGAATGTAAGCGTCACAACTATCGCACTAATAAGAACAAGAAAAACGACCCAGATAGATTGGAAATTAACAAATACTGTAAGTTTTGCCACAAACACACACCACATCGCGAAACGAAATAATTCATCTGTTTGTTGTGTCGTGTAAGTAGCATGGAGGTGTACAATTTGACTGAAGGAAAAGTTGACGGTAAAGCGGGAAAAAAGAGCTTTAGTTTAAAGACTTTTTTGCTCAATGTCAGAGACGAGTTAAAGAGAGTGTCTTGGCCGAGCAAAGATGAGTTGGTTTCTTATACTGGAGTGGTTTTTGTCGCAGTCATTGTTGTTTGTACATTGATATGGGTATGCGATACAGTATTTGGCAGAATCATGGCCTTTTTATTAAGTTAGTCAGGAGGTGTAGATATGTCCATTGATACGACAGAAGGTAAAAAATGGTACGTCATTAATACTTATTCTGGCTATGAAAATAAGGTGAAAGCTAATCTCGACAGGAAAGTCCTTTCCATGGGTATGGAAAATGAGATTTTCAATATCGTTGTTCCCGTTCGCAATGAGGTCGAAAATAAGAACGGCAAAGAAAAAATAGTTAGTCATAAGATTTTCCCTGGATATGTATTAGTTGAAATGATAGTCAGTGATAAATCTTGGTATGTTGTTCGCAATACGCCAGGAGTTACTGGTTTCGTCGGTTCTGGAACGAAACCCATTCCACTTACTGATGAGGAAGTAGAAAATATCTTGGGAAATGCAGATAATGAAGTCAAACGCGAGCTAGATATCGCTGTTGGCGAAGTTGTACATATTAATAGAGAAGGATTTAAAGATATTCCTGTTACTGTTTCTGAAATAGATTCCGATAGAGAAATAGTCAAGGTAATTATTGCCAATATGTTTGGGCGAGAAACGCAGGTAGAAGCTAAATTCTCAGAGATTGAAAAAATTTTGTGATGCGCTTGAAGGAGGTGTTATAAATGGCAAAGAAAGTTGTAAAAATGGTTAAATTGCAGGTTCCAGCAGCAAAGGCTACTCCAGCTCCTCCAGTTGGTCCGGCATTAGGCCAAGCTGGCGTAAATATCATGGCATTTGTTAAAGAATTTAATGAACGTACAGCTAAGCAGGCAGGTTTAATTATTCCTGTTGAAATTAGCGTTTATGAAGACCGTTCATTTACTTTCATTACAAAGACACCGCCGGCCGCAGTATTATTGAAAAAAGCTGCTGGTATTGAAAAAGGTTCTGGTGAACCTAACAAGACAAAAGTAGCAAAATTGCCTCGTGCTAAAGCAATGGAAATTGCTCAGACTAAACTGCCTGACTTGAATGCAACTGATATCGATGCAGCAACACGTATCGTTGAAGGTACTGCACGTAGCATGGGCATTGAAATAGTTGACTAATTATGTAAGCATTTTGTGGGAGGATTAAACCGTTAGATACCACGGGAGGAAGTTTAAATATGGCTAAATTAGGAAAGAAATATCAGAACGCTGTCAAAGAAATTGGCGACAAGTTCTATGATATTGCTGAAGCTGTGGAACTAGTTAAGAAAACAGCTACAGCTAAATTTGATGAAACAATAGAATTATCAGTACATTTGGGTGTAGATACCAAATATGCTGACCAGCAGGTGCGTGGCGCTATTGTGTTGCCACATGGCACTGGCAAAACTAAAAAAGTTCTCGTATTTGCTAAAGGCGATAAAGTCAAAGAAGCAGAAGAAGCGGGAGCAGATTATGTAGGCTCTGATGAATTCGTGAGCAAGATTAACGGCGGTTGGTTTGATTTTGACGTAACCGTTGCTACTCCAGATATGATGAGTGTTGTTGGTCGTTTAGGTAAAGTTTTAGGGCCACGCGGACTCATGCCTAACCCTAAATTGGGAACAGTTACGATGGATTTAGCTAAGGCAGTTAAAGAAATCAAAGCTGGTAAAGTTGAATACCGTACCGATAAAGCAGGCAATGTGCATGTAGCAATCGGCAAAGCATCTTTCGACAGTGCGAAGTTAGTTGAAAACTTCCAGACCATTATCGATAGATTGTTAAAGGTAAAACCAGCAGCAGCTAAAGGACAGTATATTCAGTCCATTACTATTAGCTCTACTATGGGACCTGGCATTCACTTGAATCCTATTAATAGGGTCATTAAAGCAGAATAAGATATCTTTTAAGACTTAAGACAGCAGGTGCCGTGAGGCATAATTTGGCCTGCCGAGGACTTGATGGATTTTAGATAGATGATATTACTCTAGAATTTTTCAGCCTACGGCAGGTTCCGCGGGCTGTTTTTTATAAATAAGAGAGAGGAGGTTTTCTCATGGCAGTGCGTCCAGAAAAACAAGCTATTGTAGCTGAGTTGGTAAGCAGTTTAAAAGATGCTAAGGGCATCGTTTTGACTGGTTATAAAGGATTAGCAGTTGTGCAGGATACCAAATTGCGCGCTAAAATGCGTGAAGCAGGTGTTACTTATCGCGTTGTAAAGAATACCATGCTTAATTTAGCTTTTAAAGAATTAGGATATGCGGAATTGGAAGCATATTTGCACGGAACAACTGCAATTGCATTCTCCACAGAAGATGCAGTTAGCCCAGCAAAGGTTTTGGAAGATTTTATTAAAGAAAATAATCTTGCTAAAACTGAAACTTTGCAGGTTAAAGCTGGTGTCGTAGAAGGAGAAATTATCGACGTTGCTGGTGTTAAAGAACTGGCTTCCTTGCCTTCTCGCGAAGTGCTCATTGCCAAGGTACTTGGCAGCATGAATGCACCTATTTCTGGTCTCGTCAATGTTCTTCAGGGAACTATTCGCAATGCTGTTTATGTGCTTGAAGCAATTCGTAAACAGAAAGAAAGTGCTTGATAAAGAATCTCTTTTGAAAGAGATGATTTTCAATAGAGCAAGTTAATTTTAGATTAATTTGTGAATCTTAATAAATTAAAAAATAACCATTTTGGAGGATTACTTAAATGACTAAAGAAGAAATCATGCAAGCTATTGAAGAAATGTCCGTTCTCGAATTATCCGAATTAGTAAAAGCTATGGAAGAAAAATTCGGCGTAAGTGCTGCTGCTCCTGTTGCAGTTGCTGCTGCTGCTCCTGGCGCTGCTGCTGCTGAAGAAAAAACTGAATTTGATGTTGTTCTCGCTTCCGCTGGTTCCAGCAAAATCAACGTTATCAAAGCTGTTCGCGAAATCACTGGCCTCGGCTTGAAAGAAGCAAAAGCATTAGTAGACGGTGCTCCTGCTCCTGTAAAAGAAAAAGTTGCTAAAGAAGAAGCTAACACCATTAAAGAAAAATTAGAAGCTGCTGGTGCAACTGTAGAAGTAAAATAAGAACGTTTTATTCGTTTTGTGGGACGAGATGATTTATCATCTCGTCCTTTTTTTGGCATTTATTATTGTGGTATAAAAGGTCATAATATGGTTTTTTTGTAAAGCAGTCTTTAATATGATAGAATAAGACTGGTATTAATTCTAAATGATTAGAGAGCGAGGTCTGAGTATGTTCTATATTGTCTTGGATTTGGAGATGAATCCCATCATCCACAAGCATAAGGAAGCCAGACTTATTTGCAAAAACGAAATTGTCGAGATTGGTGCAGTTTTACTTAATGAACAATACAAAGAAATATCTACGTATCGTTCCTATGTAAAACCACAATACAATAATATTGCTAGAAAATATGAAATGTTGACAGGTGTAACCAACAAATTAGTGGAAAAAGCGCCGTCTTTTCCTGAAGCTTTGACAGATTTTTCTAACTGGTCCAAACAATTTATCAAGGATAAAGACAATTTACAGATTTATGCTTGGAGCGATAATGATGAGCGACAACTTCGTAAAGAAATTCGCTTGAAAAATTTATCGGAACTAAATTATTATTTTTTATCTTGCCCTTGGTATGATTTGCAACGTGAATATTGTGATTTATTGGGGTTGAAAAAATTGATAACATTGGATTCAGCTGTCGGTGCTATGGGGGAAAAATTCGTAGGAAGAAAGCACGATGCCCTTTGGGATGCTAAGAATACAGCGCATATCTTTTCCTTGTCTAGGGATAAAGAGCATTTTAAAAAGGTGATGATGCCAATAATAAAAGTACTTAATCAGAGCACGCCTTTGACGTATTCACTCGGCGATGTCTTAAAGGATAAGCTACAAGAATTGGATTTAGATTGAGGTTAAGAAAGTATGAAGATACCAAATAAGCATATTTTGCCATTGCTCATCTTTTGCAGCATTTTCATAATTGGAATGATTTTCTTAGGGCTATTTAAGGTGATGTATCTGGGTTTGAGAGATATAGCACCTTTTGTGCCCTATTTTTTTACTGGCTTAGGAACAATAATTTATGCCACTTTGCTCTTGCTCTTGTTAAATGGCACATTTATGTTGTTTTCTAAACCGCAGTATTGTTTTGGTTTAAAATATATATATCGTTTTGTCAACTTTTGTTTCCCCTTTATGGTTTGGTTGGGAAATAAGATGGGAATATCGAGAAGGGAAGTAGAGCGTTCTTTTGTTGATTTTAACAATACTTATTTAGGACATTTGCATATCAAGGTGAGACCAAAAGAACTGTTAGTAATTTCTCCCCATTGTTTGCAGTTGGCCGCTTGTAAATATAAAATCACATACGATGTGCAAAATTGTCATCGCTGCGGAGCGTGTACCATTGGTGCAATGTTAAAAATGGCAGATGAGATGGGTTTTCATTTCCATGTAGTCACCGGTGGTACTTTGGCCCGCAAATTAGTTAAGGATACTAGGCCAAAACTTGTTTTAGCCATTGCCTGTGAACGGGATTTGGCGAGTGGAATTAAAGATGTTTATCCTTTGCCGGCCGTTGGCATCTTGAACATCCGCCCCAATGGACCTTGTTATAATACAACAGTTGATTTGGACGAAGTACGAAATAAAATAAAACAGTATCTCAAGGAAGAAAAAGAAATAAATGAATAGTAGAGAATGTGCCTTAAAAATTTTAGAGGAAATAGAAAATAAGGGCGCTTATGCCAATATTGCGTTGGCTAAATTTTTAAAAAATACTCCCCACATTGAAGAAAGAGAGCGTCGTTTTATCACTGAATTGGTGTATGGAACTGTCAAGATGGGAGATAGTTTGATTTGGAGCGTACGGCAGTACAGCAAATTGCGTTGGAAGAAAATTCATCCAGTCATCGCCTTGCTTTTGCGTATGAGTGCCTATCAAATTTACGGCATGGATAAGGTTCCTGCAGCCGCCATTTGTAACGAAGCAGTTAAATTAGCTAAAAAATATGGTCATACTGGTACAGTAAAATTTGTCAATGGGATATTGCGCAATATGACCCGTGAACCGCAAAAAGGCGATTTTCGTCTCTTGCCAGAAAATAGTGCTAGCAATATTGCCTTGAAATATTATCATCCAGAATGGTTGGTAAAAAAATTTATTTCCGCTTATGGACGCGAGAATGCTTTAAAATTGTGTCAGTTTGACAATGAGAAGGCGCCACTTTCTTTGCGGTGTAATACTGAAAAACTTTCCCTTCTAGAATTAAAGAAAATTTTGGCAGAAGAAGCAGTTGATTTTCAGGTATCGACAATTTGTCCGACGGAAGGCATTATCTGTGCCGAGCATGGAGCACTTTCTACGTGGTCTGTTTTAGAAGAGGGAAAGGCCTTCATTCAGGATGAAAGCTCTATGCTAGTTGCGCATGTGGTCAATCCGCAACCAAATAGTTTTGTTTTAGATTTTTGCAGTGCTCCTGGTGGTAAAGCTACGCATTTGGCGGCACTGCTTGCTGGCACAGGGAGAGTTTTGGCCAATGATATTCATCCGCATAAGGAAAAATTAATTCAGGATAATATTCGGCGGTTAGGATTAAAAAATATCGAAACGCATATTGCAGATGGTGTTGTTCTGGCTAAGGAATATTACGGTAAGGTAGATTGTGCTTTGGTAGATGCACCGTGTTCAGGATTGGGAGTTTTGCGCCGTAAAGCTGATGCACGGTGGCGTAAAAATACTGAAGAGTTGGCAAAATTGCCCCCTCTACAACTGGCATTATTGAGAGCCGCCGGACAAACGGTGCGCCCTGGTGGTACATTAGTGTATAGCACGTGTACGATTTTGGCTGAAGAAAATCAGATGGTTGTAGACGAATTTTTGCGTTTGAATCCAGATTTTAAATTAGTAGATTTTCAGCCTGATATGGCAGGAAAATTAAGTAACTCTTTTTTAAAAACGGGAATGTTACTTTTGTTGCCTTGGCAGACTGGGACAGATGGATTTTTTATCGCTAAAATGCAAAGGAAAGATAAAAATTGAAAAATATTTTTGGTATGGGTAAAATAGAGTTGGAAGAGATTTTAGTAGCTCAGAATTACCCACGTTTTCGGGCCAAGCAAATTATGGATTGGCTTTATCAAAAACAAGTTGCTTCCTTTCAGGAAATGCGGAATTTACCAAAATTGATGCGTTTGGAATTGGAAGAGAATTTTTCCATAGAACATGGCACAGTTATTTCTGCCTTACATTCTAAAGATGAGAAGACCATAAAGTCACTTTTGGCTTTTACTGATGGAGAAATGGTGGAAACAGTCCTTATGAAACAACCATATGGTAATAGTGTTTGTGTGTCTACGCAGGTTGGTTGCAATATGGGATGCTCTTTTTGTGCGTCGACTTTACTGGGAATGAAACGCAATTTGACAGCAGCGGAAATGTTGGCCGAAGTTATTTATAATCAGAAATTATTGAAAAATGCTAAGGTGACCAATGTCGTTTTAATGGGAAGTGGAGAACCACTTTTAAATTATGAGGCTGTTTTACAATTTTTGCATATGTTGCATGATGCAGATATGCTTAATATCGGTTATCGGAATATAACCATTTCTACCTCTGGTATTGTGCCAATGATTAGGAGATTAGCCAAGGAAGCGTTGCAGATAACATTGTCCCTTTCGTTGCACGCTCCTAATAATGAATTACGTTCTCAGTTGATGCCAATTAATAGAAAATATTCTTTAGATGAGCTTTTTCCCGCCCTCGATGAATATGTACAGTTGACAAAGCGACGCATTACTTATGAATATATTTTGATAGATAGGATAAATGATACGCGAGAATGTGCCGAGGAATTGGCCCACTTATTAAAAAATCGGTTGGCAAATGTCAATCTTATCCCTATTAATCCAGTCAAGGAGCGAGGGTACAAAAGACCTTCCCTAGGTCGTGTGCAAGAATTTTTGCATGACTTGCAGAGAAAGGGTATTAATGCTACTATTCGCAAAGAAATGGGAGCGGATATAAACGCTGCCTGTGGACAGCTGCGCAATAGAAAACAATTATTATATAAAGAGGAAGAGGCGTAAATATGTCGGCTTTAGAGAAAGAAATTTTAGCAAACCTGAAACATTATCCCCATTATCCGCGTCCAGATATTATTTTTCATGATGTCATGCCTTTGCTAGGAAACGTCAAAGTGCGCGATAAAATCGTTGGAGCTTTTTGCCAGCGTGCAGAAAAGTATGAAGTTGATGCCATTGTTTCACCAGAAAGCAGAGGTTTTTTATTTGGCACGTTGGTAGCACAAGCCATGCATTTGCCTTTTGTGCCAGTGCGTAAACCTCACAAATTGCCCGGTGAGGTATGGCAAGAAAGTTATCAACTAGAATATGGAGAAGATAGTTTAGAAATTCAACAGGGGGCTAGTGCCTATGGTAAGCGTTTTCTCTTTATTGATGATTTAGCTGCTACCATGGGAACGACGGTTGCTTGTAGCAAATTGGTGCAAAAGATTGGTGGCGAAGTGCTAGCAGCATTTTTTGTCATTAGATTGACAGAAGTGCCAGCAGCTCCTTTGGATTTTCCACTAGAAAGTTTAGTGGAACTACCACGCTAATAAAAAAAGGCTATTGTTTTCAAACAATAGCCTTTTCTACTTAGCATATATTTTTTTGTATTGGTTATCAATCAGAAGTGTTCGTCTAAAATTTGGAAAAAGGCCTGTGGATGAGCGCAGACGGGACAAACCTGAGGAGCTTCTGGGCTTTCGCAGACATAACCACAGTTACTGCACATCCATATTACTTTTTCGTTTTTCTTGAAGACGGTGTCTTCTTTGACATTTTTTAGGAGTAATTGATAGCGGGTAGCGTGTCTTTGTTCAATACGAGCTACTGCTTCAAATAATTTGGCAATGTGCTCAAAACCTTCTTCATGAGCTACTTTAGCAAAGCCAGGATACATACTAGTATATTCGTAGGTTTCTCCCTTAGCGGCATCAGCGAGGTTTTCGGCAGTGGAGCCGATTCCTTGAATTAATTTAAACCAAATCTTAGCATGTTCTTTTTCATTGCCAGCTGTTTCTTCAAATACTTTGGCAATTTGCACGAAGCCATCCTTTTTGGCTTTAGAGGCATAATAGGTATATTTATTGCGAGCTTCAGATTCACCCGCGAAAGCAGCCATTAAATTTTTTTCTGTTTGCGAACCTTTGAGTTCCATTAAAAACACCCCTTCTCAGTGTAGAAAACTATTATTTAATAATATTATATCCCATAGATAGTAACTGTCAACCGATAGCAGCTGGGGAATATAGATTCCTGGTCTTGATTATGGATATTTTGGCAAATAATCACCCATGTGGTATTATAAGAATATTATCGCATTTGACTATGTCTAAAATTTGAATGGAAAGAGGATGGCATATGTCTTTTTCACAGTTGGAAAATTTTTTAGAAAGGCATATAGAAGGATTTTTTTCCCGTAAATTTACCAGTAATTTACAATTTGCTGAAATTCAGAAAAAAGTAAAGCACATCATTGCTAAAGAGCAAAGGCAGGAGCATGACCGGATATGGGTGCCTAATTACTACATTATAAAGATGGGAACGGAGGACTATGACCGCATTTTTTCTAGGAAGGCCCATGAAATGTTGTATGAATACATTGTAAAGACCGTGATGCGAGAAAATTTCTTTATTAGAGGTAAGTTGCAAATTGCTTTTCAGAAGGATGCTGAATTAAAACGCGGAAATTGCCAAATTGAAACGGCATTTGCTGATTTGGATGAAATATTGGCGCTAGAAAAGGAATTTTCTGAGCACACCATTATCATGCGCCGCCCTAGCTTGGAAGAAAATTCCAATGCTCCGTTAAAGCACAGTTTTGCTCGCCTTTTCGTCAGTCGTGGTACGGATAAGAATATTTCATGCCTTTTAGGTGAGGAACAGGTTCATATTGGAAGAAGAGAGGAAAACGAATTTTTATTGACGGATTTTAACGCTTCCCGCCTCCATGCCTATATTTCTTTTGAGCACTATAGACATTTTTTATATGATGCTAAAAGTTTAAATGGAACTTTTGTCAATGGAAAAAACGTCGATTGCCTTTGTCTAAAAGATGGAGATTGTATTGATATTGGAAAGAGTGCATTGGTATATGAGGTGTTGGAATGAGTCTTAATATCCAGATTATAACAGTAATTTTAGAATATGTAATTCTTTTTTGCGTCTGTGCTTTTGCCTACAAAAATATTCACGCTATTTATTTGGATATTAAAGATAAAGTGTATAATACAGAGCAGATAACAGATGGAGAAGGTGTTTTGCTCATTTTAAAATCATATAATGCCAGCCTAGTGGGAAAGAAAATTGAGTTCTCGCACGAACTGACTATTGGCCGTGGCGAAGATAATGACGTTATTCTCAATGATGCTTATGTTTCACACCATCACGCCATAATTATGCCAGTACAGAATCAGTATCAGATTGAAGATTTGCACAGTAGAAATAGTACTTATATCAATGCTAGGCGAATAAATCGAGCTTTTTTGCAAGATAGTGATACTATTCAGATTGGGAAAACAACCTTTCAATTTCACAGATAAAGGGAGAAAATAAAATGAGAGTTACTAGCGGCAGTGATATTGGTCTGGTACGAACTAATAATGAGGATAGTTATTATTGCTCTCCACCGCACTTGTTTGTTGTGGCGGATGGCATGGGCGGACATCAGGCCGGAGAAGTAGCCAGCTCCATGTTGGTGGCAGAGGTCAAAAACTCAGTTATTGCAGATGGTCCAGACCATGATATAGAGGGACAATTAAGGTCTATCATTTGTGCAGCGAATAAGGCCATTAAGCAGAAAGCTGTTGCTGACGAACAATTCTCTGGTATGGGAACGACAGCAACTCTGTTATATTTAACGGGAAAAAAGTATTTTTGGGCGCATATTGGTGATAGTAGAATTTATCGTTACCGCACCACCAATTTAGAACAAATTACCATGGACCATTCTTTGGTTAATATCTGGGTAAAGACGGGAACTATCACACCTAAAGAGGCCATGCATCATCCTAAGAAAAATATCTTGATGCGTGCTGTGGGCGTAGAAGATGAGATAGAAGTAGATACTGGGAGTGGTGATTTAAAAGAAGGAGATATTTTCTTACTCGCTACTGATGGTTTGACCAATATGGTCAATGACAGAGAAATAGCTGCCATACTGCAGGATGAAAATATTGCCGATAAAGCGCAGTGTTTTCTCGAAAAAGCAAATAAGGCAGGAGGATTGGATAATATCACAGCTATTGTGATAGAAATATGATGGAACATTTTAAAAAGAAAATCTTACTGCTGCCAGGACTATTGCCGATATTGGCAGTAGGTATCATTTATCTGAGCAATTTAGATGTACCGCAAAAAGTAGTTACAGAAAAGGATATCATTATTGCTGTAGTAGCTAGTTGTATTTTTGTGCTGATGCCATTGATATTGAGAAGGTATTATCCTAAATTAGATATTTATATTTTATCGAGTATAGATTTTTTGTGCAGCGTCAGTCTTATCATGCTTTTGCGTTTGAAGCCAAGTTTATACAGAGTACAATTTGAATGGATTTGTTTGGGCATTGTTTGTATGTGTTTGACGATGTATTTTTCTAAATATATCTTGCAATTTTTGGATTATCCGTATATCTTGGGCATTGGTACGATGTTGTTAATCTGTTTGACTTTAATTTTTGGAACAGATATAGGTGGCAATCGCAATTGGATTGTCATTGGGGCAGTGCAAGTGCAGCCATCAGAATTTGCTAAAATTTTATTGCTTGGTTTTTTGACGGCTTATTTGCAAGAAAATAAGAATATTTTAAATTTGCCTAGTTGCAACTGGAAAATCGTTTATTTACCGCCTTTGCGTTTTTTAGCTCCGCTTATCACCATTTGGGGGTTATCTCTTTTAATGTTTGTCTATCAGCGCGATTTGGGTTCGGCATTGTTGTTCTTTGGCATGGCCGTGATGATGACTTATGCTGCTACAAGCAATCGCTCATATATCATTTTGGCGGTATTGTTTTTTTTGTTTTCTTCTGTCTTGACGTATTTTATGTTTCACCATGTGCGAGTACGCGTTGATATATGGCTTCATCCTTGGCAAGACCCCATGGGAAAAGCCTATCAAATAATTCAATCTCTTTTTGCGCTCGGCAATGGTGGATTGTTTGGTGCTGGTTATTACCATGGCTCCCCCTATCTCATCCCTGCCGTTTATACGGATTTTATTTTTTCCGCTATCGGCGAGGAGTTTGGATTATTGGGAGTCTTGGCAATTATTGGTACCTACCTTTTGCTTTTTTTCCGCGGCATGAAGATTGCCATTAGAAATCATCACGAAAAATACAAATTGTTCGCCTTTGGCCTTACGGCGACATTGCTTTTGCAGGCATTTATTATTTTGGCAGGCATCAGCAAATTACTTCCTTTAACGGGCATTACTTTGCCCTTTGTCAGCTATGGAGGTAGTTCGATGATAGCAAGCTTTATATCAATCGGCTTATTACTTATCATCAGTACAAAGGAAGAATAAAGTGCAAAACGATATCAATAAAAATATTTTTCAGATAATGCGATTTTTTCTTTTCCTCTTTGTGATTTTGATTGCTAATCTGTCCTATATTCAAATTATTGAGAGCAATTCATTAGTCAACAATGCATATAATACACGCTTGGTATTGCGGGAAGGAAAGGTCGTGCGCGGCTCTATTTTAAGTAAAAATGGAACTGTTCTTGCCTATAGCAAAAAAAATGGTACAGAAATAGAGCGCATTTATCCAGAGGGAGCTATTTTTGCTGTACCAGTTGGCTATGTTGGGAAACGGATAGGCAATGCAGGAGTGGAGGCTACAGAAAATGCCTATCTCTGTGGCGTTAACATGTTTTTCCATCAACTCGGACCACTAGAACAGCTCTTGCAACCAAAGACTGGTGATAATGTCGTTTTGACATTAAACAGTAATTTACAAAAGACAGCTTGGCGTGCTATGGGAGCGAGAAGAGGAGCGGTAGTCGTTTTGAATCCGCAGACAGGGGCGGTTTTAGCGATGGTTAGCAAACCAAGTTTTAATCCCAATAGTATCAATCAAAATTGGCAGAGCTTGAGTAAAGAAACCAATAGCCCGCTAATAAATAGAGCGGTGCAGGGATTATATCCACCTGGTTCTACCATTAAACCGTTGATAGCTGATGCCGCTTTGAAAGAGGGCATAATTAACCAATCGGATACAATTGACTGTAAAGGTTATTATGATTTGGGAAATGGACAGAGAATTAATGAAAACGATGGGGAGGTACATGGCATTGTTAATTTAAAACAAGCTTTGACGGTTTCGTGCAATGTCATGTTTGCCGATTTAGCAGTGAAATTAGGGGCAAATAACCTTGATGCTGCTTTTAAGCGTTTTGCTTTCAATAAGAAAATTGACACTGATTTCTATACTCCAGAACCGCATTTGCCTCATTTTTCGCAGTTGAGCAAGGGAGAGATAGCACAGATTGGGATAGGTCAAGCTAATCTAGTTGTTTCTCCACTACGTATGGCGATGTTAGCAGCTAGTTTTACTAATGGTGGCAAGATGATGACGCCATATTTGATTGAAGATGTACAGACGCCGAATAAAATACCAGTGTATAAAACGATACCCAAGGTATTTGCAGAAGTTACTACTCCAGAACGAGCGGCTATTATTGAAAATGATATGCGCAACGTTGTGCTACATGGCACGGGAACAGCTGCCAATGTGCGTGGGGTGGAAGTTTATGGAAAAACCGGTACGGCGCAAAATTCTACCGGTAAAGACCATGCTTGGTTCATTGGGAACGCCACTTTCCCTAATGGGCAAAAGATAGCTTTTGCCGTCATTTTGGAAAACAGTGGCTTCGGAGGAGCTGAAGCGGCACCAGTGGCTCAACAGATTATAGAAACGATGCTAAAGGAGGAACAATAATGGCAGATACAGTTTTGGCCAATCGTTATGAATTGATTGAGCGAATAGGCGATGGCGGGATGGCCTCAGTATATATGGCACATGACCGTTTTTTAGATAGGTATGTCGCCATCAAGGTCTTACATCCACAATTTGCCAATGACAGCAGATTTATTGCCAGATTTAAGAAAGAGGCACAGGGCGCAGCCAAGTTATCGCACGCTAATATCGTCAACATATACGATGTTGTGGAGTGGAGTGGACAGTATTTCATTGTCATGGAATACGTAGAAGGGGAGACGCTCAAAGATAAAATTAAGCGTGAAGGAAGTCTATCCGTCAAGGAAACTTTGAGTATAGCAGAACAGATAGCAAGTGCCTTAGAACATGCCCATCAACATAATTTGATTCACTGTGATATTAAGCCTCATAATATTTTGATAAAATCAAATGGTCAGGTAAAGGTAGCTGATTTTGGCATTGCCCGCGCGGCTTCTTCGTCTACTATGACATATAGTGGAAATATAGTTGGTTCTGTTCATTATATTTCGCCAGAACAAGCACGTGGAAACGCTTTGTCTACCAAATCAGATATTTATTCTCTCGGCGTAGTTATCTATGAAATGTTGACTGGACAAGTTCCCTTTCATGGTGATAATGCCGTCGGTATTGCTCTACAACACGTGCAGAAGATGCCAATTCCCATTCATGAATTGCGTCAAGATGTACCGCCAATCGTGGAAGCGATAGTTTTAAAGGCCATGAATAAGGATGAGACGCAGCGCATGGATAGCAGACAGATGCTTACTGATATTAAGCGGGCAGAAGGTATGCTCTTTGGCCGTAGCGATGAAGTAAATGACCCGTATGCGACCCGTATTTTATCTAAGCAGGATTTCCCAGATATGACGATGGAAAGTGCTGCTGTTTCTGTGGAATCTCAGCCTCAAGCGGTTTCTAAACCTTTTATGAAGAGTAAGAAATTTATTTTTCTTTTATTGCTTATTCTTGTAGCCGGTTTTTTTACAGGAGCATTTTTGTCTTTTGGTAAATTTTGGACTAGTGCGGAAATAGTAGTGCCAAGTGTAGTAGGAGAAACACAGGCTCAGGCCACAGAAGATTTAACTATTAAAAAATTGCGCGTTAATGTGGAAAAACAATATAGTGATACTGTGCCAGAGGGAAATGTCATTTCTCAAGACCCACAAGCTGGAACGAAAGTGAAGGAAGAAAGATTGATAACTATTGTGGTCAGTCAGGGCGGAAAACAGCTGACGATGCCAGATGTATTGGGGATATCGCAAAATGATGCCCAAAATCAACTGACACGTATGGGACTCACCATTGGGCAAGTGACACAGGTATATTCATCACAACAGCCAGCTGGCGTTGTTTTAAAACAGATGCCGTTGCCTGGTAGCAGTATTACTAAGGGGAGCTCTGTAGACCTGATTATCAGTAAGGGAGCTGAAAAGAAAACTAATACCGTGCCTAATTTATTGGGAATGGATATTAGTAAGGCTAAGGCTATTTTACAGAAGAATAATATCAATTTGGGTAATGTTCAAGAAGTAGTGAGTGAACAGGCCCCAGGTACGGTATTATCACAGTCCGTTACAGCTAATTCGGCAGCAGATAGTAATACCACTGTGGATTTGGTTATCGCTGAATCTGCGTCTAATAATAGTAAGACAACTGCGAAGCGCGATAATGGCTCAAGCCCCACTAGCAACAAGAAAGTGGTTGAACCAACTAAGAATGGGCAAAATCAGGATAAAAAAAATTGAAATGAAGGGAAATAGATAAATGAAGGCAGTAATTTTATTGTCGGGTGGTTTGGACTCTGCCACCTGTATGGCTGTCGCCAAAGAAAATGGATATGAATTATATCCTATTAGTTTTAATTATCACCAACGTCATAGCATTGAATTAGAAAGCGCGAAAAAGATAGCCAAATATTTTGGTGCGAAAAAACATCTTATTATTGATACTAATATGGAGGCTATAGGTGGTTCGGCCTTGACAGATGCGTCAATTGCAGTGCCAGACCGAACAGATGAACATCTAGAAAAAGAAGTGCCAGTTACTTATGTACCAGCTCGCAATCTCATTTTTTTGAGTTATGCCTTGGGATATGCTGAGGTAATAGGGGCGGACCATGTTTATATTGGTGTAAATGCTGTCGATTATTCTGGCTATCCAGACTGTCGCCCAGAGTTTATTAGCAAATTTCAAAATTTGGCAGATTATTCGACGAAAGCAAGCACGGAAGATAAGCGTCATATCAAAATAGAAACGCCATTACAAGTTTTGTCTAAAAAAGAGATAATATTGTTGGGAAATAAGCTTGGTGTGCCTTTTCAGTTGACGCATAGCTGTTATCGGGGCGGAGAGAAGGCCTGTGGTCATTGCGACAGCTGTAAGTTGCGCTTAAAGGGGTTTAAAGAGGCTGGACTAAAAGACCCAGTTACCTATATGACTGATATTTAAGATTAATTTCTCCTCC